>CALZIH010000011.1:23022-30877 GCA_945787305.1 uncultured Desulfobulbaceae bacterium
ATTCAACAAGGTGCCATAGGTCGAAACTGATGTAGGAGAAAATAAGAAAGGAGTTAACCTTTGAGTGGTTAACTCCTTGTTTTTTTCTTGCCGCCCCTGGCAGATGCGTCTCCCTTTTTTAGTCCAGCACAAGAAATACTACATCAAATCCATTTTTACCTATAATTTGACCGTGGTTTGCGCGGCCGCCATTTCGACACTGACAACAGGCGGTAGCGTTTCACCGGTCCGTTTGGCAATATCATCCAGAGACTGCTGGGTCATCGAGCGGTACATAAGCCGCGTTGTTGCCTTATATTCACCTTTACCGGGCAGCGCTATACGGTAGGTTTCGCTGTCCATACCATTTGCAGGGATACGACGGTCGTACCCGATGCCATGCGCACGCCAGCTCTTGCCGGTCAAGTTGCCCTCGGCATCGCGAAACAGGACCCGGAAGAAGACCGCGTCGGGATCCACATGGTTTTTGTTATCGATATGGCCGGAACTGTACACCACCTTGCCGGCGCTGTCGGTTACTTCAACTTGCAGCCACATGATGCGGATATAAGTGGTGCCGGTGGGAATTTTGTGTCCGGCGCCGACATTGTGCACATCGACTTTCAGCTCGAGTGTACCGTCATCCATAACGTTGTCGGCAAGTTTGACCTCGGCGGCAGCGCGAAGGAACTCACGCGACATCTCCGCCTGCTTATGGTTTCCCAATTCATCCTGCACATAAGAGCTGCCTCCGATAAACCCATGGAAGGCCCGGTTTTCGCGCTTTTTGCCCATCAACGCGGAGCGGCCTGGATTTTTACCAACGCCGGGGGTGGGGGTCATGTGACAATCCTGGCAGGTAACCCCTTGTTTGCCATATTCGTTATTTTTCCAGTCATCCCAGGTGTCGATGATGTGCACACCGGTTGTGGGATGGATGACCATGTGGCAGGAGCCGCAGAATTCGGCTTTTGTATGCAGTTCCGAATATTTCACCTCATGATATAGGGATTTGCCATCACCACGGGGACCGTTTTTCACGTTGCCCGGCGTCGAAACATGGCCCATGTTATACATCTGTTCAATCCCGGTCACCGTGTGACAAAAGTCACAGGAGATCCCCCGGCGTGAGGTTGCATCGAACTTGCTACCGTCGGCGGGAGGCAGCTGGCCGGTGCGTGCAGCAATCGGCGCATGACAGGCGCCGCACAGCAGGTCGGTGGCACCGTCGGTTTCCTGGTGAGCTTGGATATAGTCGGGTTGATACCACTTGTCTGTCCAGGCATTGGCATGCATGGAGCGCGACCATTCTTCACAGATTTCTCTATGACAATGCGAGCAGACCGTGGGGTCCTCGAAGGCTCCGGGTTCGTGTAACCCGGGCTTTTCGGAGGTTGTTTCAACGGCAGCAGCATCTTTTCCAGCATTCGCCGCGGGCTGCTCCTTTGTAGTATTGATATCTCCGCATCCTATGAAAAACGTAAAAGGCAGAACCGACATAACTAAAAGGGCCAAATGTTTCATACAACCTCCTTTGGATAGGATTGTTTTGAAAATATGAAATACCTTAGGCATTCAAGGTTCAGGTGTGCAATTGAACCTAGCGGGACAGTTTTTCAAAGATACCTGGCAAAAAGCACCCCGGAAGCCTGTTTGGTATTCCAAAAAGTTTCGCCACGACATTAAATCGAATAGCAAACAGCCTCTATTGATAAGACAATCAGAGATTGGGTGTCAATGGATTTTTACCTAATACTATTTCATGAAAACGAGGGAGAAGGTTTCCATGAAGATCTGCTTGATTAATTAAGATTACCGGCGGCTTCTTTTATGAGAAAAGCCTATTCTTTTCAGCTGGTATTTTACTTGACACTCGCTCCCATCTTAGTATTCTAAAATTTGTTTTGGACAAAAATATTTTGTCCAATTCTTTATGGCCTAAAAATATATTCTGGGCTAGGGCATCCGATCGGGTTTTTTCTTTTTAAGATGCTGTACTGGAAGTATCTACCAGGACATGTTGGCGACTACTGCCGGGCCACGCCTAAGAGGCGAGCGCTCTTTTTAAATTCAACCTATTCAACAGATAATTGTATGGAAAAAATCGTCGTAGAAAATTTATATAAAATTTTTGGTGACCGGCCCAACAAGGCCCTGGATCTCCTTGAACAAGGTGAAAATAAGGATAGCATACTAGAGGCAACAGGTATGACTGTCGGTGTGCAGGATGCCAGTTTTGTCGTGAACAGTGGTGAAATATTTGTCGTTATGGGGCTTTCCGGCTCCGGGAAATCGACCTTGGTGCGCATGTTGAATCGGCTCATTGAGCCCTCAAGGGGAAAAGTCCTGGTTGACGGAAAGGACGTAGTCAAAATGACGCCCGAAGAACTTGTCAAGTTCCGACTGCACAATATGAGCATGGTCTTTCAGTCTTTTGCCCTTATGCCTCATCTTAACGTACTGGAAAATGCTGCATTTGGTCTCAACCTGGCACAGATTGACAAGGCAAAACAGAAAAAACGTGCCATGGCAGCCCTTGAACAAGTCGGGCTCTCCGGCTGGGAAGATTCCTACCCATCACAACTTAGCGGCGGCATGCAGCAGCGTGTCGGCCTGGCCCGCGGCCTGGCCGTTGATCCCGACATCTTACTCATGGATGAAGCGTTTTCTGCTCTTGACCCGCTCATACGTACCGAGATGCAGGATGAACTGCTTAAACTGCAGAAAAGTGATCAGCGAACAATCGTCTTTATCTCCCATGATCTTGATGAAGCACTGCGTATTGGCGATAGAATTGCAATTATGGAAGGCGGTCGCGTGGTCCAGGTCGGTACTCCGGAAGAGATTCTGCAAAATCCGGCAGACGACTACGTTCGTGCCTTCTTCCGCGGGGTGGACCCCACCAGTGTTATTTCAGCAGGTGATATCGTGCGCAACGATACGCAACTGACAATCATCAAATCTCGGGTCGGCAGCCTGAGAGCAGCCCATGAACTACTAAGCATTAAGGATAGGGATTTTGCTTATGTGCTTGATTCAGATCGGAAATTTCTGGGCTTGGTTACCGCTGAGAAACTGAAGGAACTTCTGGAAAACGGTGCTGCAGATAATCCCATAGACCAGAGTTTTATGTCCGAGGTTGCAGCTGTTCAGCTTGGTGATTCCATGCAGGATATTCTGCCGGAAGTGGCATCCCGCTCATGGCCCGTACCTGTGGTCGACGAGCAAGGCATCTATAAAGGGGTGGTTTCTAAGAATAGATTTTTACGGACACTCCACCGCACCGAGCAGAAAGCTAGCTGATTGTTGCAGGAAACCGTGAAACAAAGGATACAATAATGTTTGAAGACAAAGTTATACCGCTGGATGCCTGGGTCTCACAGGCTGTTGACAGCCTGGTTGAAAATTATAGGGACATTTTTCAGACCATCAAGTGGCCGGTCGAGCAGACACTAAACGGTCTTGATGCAGGGCTTAACGCCCTCCATCCCCTTATTGTGATCGCCTTGATCGCCATAGCCGCCTATCGCTTTGCAGGCAAGGGGCTTACATTTTTTTCTATTATCACCCTGATTCTCATTGGGTTGCTGGGCCTCTGGGAAGATACTATGACCACCCTGGCCATGGTTCTCTCGTCTGTCGTATTTTGCATACTTGTCGGGGTGCCGCTTGGTATATGGGCTGGTCGGAGCGATAGGTTCAATTCCGCCCTGCGTCCTCTGCTGGATGCCATGCAGACAACGCCGGCCTTTGTGTATCTTGTCCCGATTGTCATGCTTTTTTCTGTTGGTAATGTGGCCGGAGTGCTGGCAACTATCGTCTTTGCTCTGCCGCCCGTTATCCGCCTGACCAGTCTGGGGATTCGCCAGGTTCACCCTGAACTGATCGAAGCAGCCCAGGCCTTCGGCGCCACCCGCTGGCAGGTCTTGCGCAGGGTGCAAATCCCCCTGGCCATGCCCACTATTATGGCAGGTCTGAATCAGACCATCATGATGGCCTTGTCGATGGTCGTCATTGCCGCCCTCATTGGAGCTGGCGGACTGGGTTCTCCGGTTATCCTCGGTTTGAACACCCTTGATATCGGTCAGGCCGTGATCGGCGGCTTGGGAATTGTTTTAATTGCCATCATCCTGGATCGAATTACCCAGGCCATGGCAGAGAAAAAATAATATTTCTCGCCAGTTTCAAGGTGAGACTGGATTTTCACTGTTTGCAAATCAGAGAGTAAATCAAAACAAAAGGAGAGCGAAATGCAGAAACTCAAACAAACTCTTGCAGCCGTGACTCTTGGCCTGGTGCTGTCTGTCGGGCCAGCCATGGCTTCAGACAAACCCGGAGCAGGGAAAACGGTTGAACCCGCCAGGGCAACATGGAATACCGGTTTTTTTCAGGAGGCTCTTGTTCGTCGCGGCCTGGAAGAATTGGGCTATAAGGTCAAGAAACCAAAAGATCTCGCAAATCCGATTTTTTATAAGTCATTGGCCCTGGGTGATGTTGACTATTGGTGTAATGGTTGGTTCCCCAACCATGACAGTCAACTGCCGAAGAACTTTTATGATAAGGCCGGGAAGTATGGTTATGTTACTAAGGCCGGCGGACTGCAGGGCTATCTGGTCTCAAAAAGGGACGTGGAAAAATACGGCATCAAGTCCCTTGATGACTTCAAACGGGACGAGGTTAAAAAAGCCTTTGATAAAAACGGTGACGGCAAGGCTGATCTGACTGCCTGTCCTCCCGGCTGGGGTTGTGAAAATGTCATTACCCACCATATGGAGGTATATGACCTGGATGCGCATATCAATCCGGTTAAGGCATCCTATGAAGCTGGAATGGCTTCCGCGCTGGCAAGCTACAAAAGCGGCGAACCGATTTTTTTCTATACCTGGGCTCCTAACTGGACCATCTTTAAACTCAAGCCGGGTCAAGACGTTATGTGGATCAATGTTCCGAAAATAATGCCCAAGGATTCACAGCAGGCTGGTGTGGACAGAATGACCGTCTCGGGTATTGAAGGTGCGGTTAGTGACCCTGTCAAGCTTGGCTTTGTGGTCTCCGATATTCAGATCGTTGCCAATAAAAAGTTTATAGCTGAAAATCCTGCAGCGCAGAAATTTTTTGAACTGTTCACCCTGCCTCTGGGTGATATCAACGAGCAGAATACCAGGATGAATGAAGGAGAGAAGACTGCAAAAGACATTAGTCGTCATGTGGATGAGTGGATTGCGAAAAACAGTGACACCTGGAATGGGTGGCTTGCCGCTGCCCGTGCAGCAGCTAAATAATTCCATCCGCTGAGTACAACTGCCTGGATCTTTTTGTCGAGAGATCCAGGCTGTCTCTAATTTTCTCTGTCACCACTCCTCAAAGATCTTGCAGGTGCTTCAGGTCAGTATGCAGTATAGATGATCAGACAGGAATCCAGGACATAACCAATATATTTGTATGTAGAAAGAGTGGTTTCCAGGTTTATTGAGAAACTGATCTGAATAGACAAGTGAAGGGTGAGATGATCTCATGGACGTTCGCCAAGACCGTGTACAAAACATCACGAAACAGTTGCGGCTCTTATTCCGAGCAATCCAGTCTCACGCCAAGACCGTTGAACGGCAATGCGGATTAAGCAGTGCAAAGCTGTGGATGATGTGGGAACTTTTTGCTAGTCCAGGGCTCAAGGTTTCAGAACTTGCCAAAGCCTTGACCATTCACCCCTCTACCTGCAGCAACATGTTGGATCAGCTTGAAAAAAAAGAATTGATCCGCCGTAAAAGAAGTAAATCCGACCAGCGTACAGTCCATCTTTACCTTACTGAAAAAGGAACCCAACTCCTGGCCGTGGCTCCTCGCCCAGCCCAGGGCACCCTGTCCGTGGCCCTCGAACACCTCAGCGATCATCACCTTACACATCTTGAAGAGGGGTTGAACCAGCTTGTCCAGGTGATGCAGGTGAAAGATAAAGAGGCTGCTATGGTCCCTATCTCTTCCCCTGACACGAATCCTGTAGAATGACCCTCTTTTTTTTATCCGTCTTTCATCACAACGTTTGTTGATTTTTACAAACATAATTTTTTTAAAGGTTGTCGTTACAGATGGTTGTCAGTAGAAAAGCTGTTATCAGTTTCCCCTGACGTAGCGTGATGAGAAAAGCTAAACGGGTCTGTTTTTTTGCAAGTGAGGTGTCAAATGCAAGCATTGCATCCCCCCGAAGTACTTTTGCTTGACGGTGGTTTTGGACGTGAGTTGCATTTCCGGGGTGTGGAAGTCCCGCAAACCATCTGGTCAGCCGGAGCTCTGATCACTGCCCCGGAAGTTGTGCAGCAAATTCATCTGGATTATATTTTAGCTGGTGCTGATGTGATCACGACCAATACCTATGGCCTGATTCGCAGTGACCTGATCAAAGAGGGAATCGAAAAAGATTTTGCTGCATTAAACATCCTCGCCTGCAGGTTGGCTGTCAAGGCACGTGAAATATCAGCACGTGAGGTGGCGATCGCCGGTTCGCTACCGCCGCTGGGTGGCAGCTTTCGTCCCGATCTGGTCGGCCCACTCGAAGAGCTGGAGGCAATGTATTATGAACAGGTCGAATTGCTCGCCCCCCATGTCGACCTGTTGCTTTGCGAGACAATGTCTTCTGCTGCCGAGGGGAATGCCGCTGTGAAAGCAGCTTGTCGTTCAGGAAAACCTGTATGGGTCGCATGGACGCTGCACGAAGATCGATCCGGAAACTTGCGAAGCGGTGAAACCATAGATGATGCCATGGCTGCATTGGAAGGGCTGCCTGTTGACGGATGTTTGGCAAATTGCTGTTCCCCCGAAAGTATCACCAATGCCATGTCGCAAATGGTTGGAACCGGAGCGCGATGGACAGGTGGGTATGCCAATACATTTACCGCCATTCCAAACGATTGGCTGCTTGATGGTGACAAGGAAACCGACGGCCTTCTGTCACTGCGATCCGATCTTGATCCCGACAGTTATGCTGTGCATGTCAGAAACTGGTTGGAGGCTGGAGCTACTGTCGTCGGCGGGTGCTGCGGCACACGCCCCGAACATACCGCAGCCATGCGTGCTGTGATTGATGAGGAGCACAATCACAGCACTTGAGAGTGACTCTATGGACTCCTAATTTCAACTAACATGCCCACCGAGACGTATATTTCCTTATTTGTTGGTTACCTCGTCAATATGCATTTCTCTCAGAAGAACGTTTTAAAATGCTTCATGATCACTGTGTCGCAATAGTTTTCAGAGTTTTAGGGGTAATTTCTCAGGAAGGTTAATTATTTCTTTGGCTTATCTGGTGATAATGTTGTATTTGTAGTGGTACGATCATGAAGTGAAATCGATTCGAGATAAAGCCAAACCTGCCGAAAGGAAGGGACGGAAAGCTACGGGTCTCAGAAGATGGCCGGGCTACCTTGAAAAAAGGTAGTCCGGCCTTTTTTATGCCATCGAAGACTGAATACCCTTACCCTTGGTGAAATTTCCAGGATTTTCGGCATGCAGTTCAAATGGCCTAAAAGACTACTGCTAAGGGACAACCCATAAGGAGGGATAACATTGAACGAAGATACAATAGAAAAAACAGACAAAGGCTATCTACTCAATGCGCTTCAAGATGTACCTGATTTGCGTGATTGGCCATTTGAGCCGTCACTTGGAAAGCTTACACGCTACATCTCTCCACCTTCCGGATTAGTCATACTTAATCAACAACGTGAAGGCGCCTGTACCGGTTTTGGACTGGCTGCATGTATTAATCTGCTCAATCAGGGACGGGGAAGTAAAATACGGGTTAGTCCAAGGATGTTGTACGAAATGGCAAAAAAACATGATGAATGGCCCAAGGAAGATTACTCCGGCTCCAGTTGTCGCG
>CALZIH010000012.1 GCA_945787305.1 uncultured Desulfobulbaceae bacterium
GGGCATCATCTCATCACAGACGATAAGGTCAACCCGGTTACCGTCGATAAACCCCTCTACATCCAGGGGGTCAAGGAAGGCATGCACCTCATAGTTACGGCAGAGGAGAATTTCCAGCTCGGTTAAGATAGGCTGCTCATCGTCAACAAGAACAATAGTTGATTTTTCAAGGGGCTCAGTGTTCATAACTCAATCACGGTTATTTGTAGTTACGCTACCGTTGCTGCCTGCAGCAATAACGGTTCGTCAGCAATACTATCAGGAGAGAAGATGTTGTTTGCAACATGCTCTCACACAGATTCAACTTTCGACCACCTTAAGAAAAACGGTAAAAACGGTTCCCTGGCCGGGATTTGAATCCACCAGGATTTGACCGCCATGGGCTTCGACTATGCGATGACACAGGTTGAGGCCAAGGCCCATTCCCTTGCCAATGGTTTTGGTTGTAAAAAATGGATCAAAAATCTTGTCCACAATCTCTTGGGAAATACCGTTGCCGTTATCCGCAAATCGAACAGCGATCCCCTTCTTCTCCGCATCATAGGAGGTGGAAATCTTTATCCATGCCTCTTTTCTTGCCAACCCTTTGCTTTCAATCGCATCCCGGGCGTTAATGATCATGTTGATGAACACCTGTCCGAGTTCCTGGGCCAGGCCCTTGACCTGGGGAAGATTCGGTGCCAGGTCGGCCTCAAGAGTCATAACGTACTTGATCTGGTTATGGGTCAGGGTTATGGCGTCATGGACAATGGTGTTTACGTCGCAGGTAGAGAATTCCTCGTCGCTATGTGCCATCCTCTTGGTACTGGTAATGATATGATCAATTCGTTCAATGGATTCAATATTACGTTCAGCTATATCGTTGATTGCCCGCAACACCAGATCAAGACGTAACTCTGCCACTTTACTTTTCAATTGACTGCATTCAGGGCACAGCGTTGCCGGGTCGGCGTCAATACAGGGCTGCAGCGCATCGATGAGCTCCCGAACATAGTCGATATTCATCTTCAGCCCTTCCATGGAAAAACTGATTGCCTGGGCAGGATTATTAATCTCGTGGGCGATGCCGGCTACCATGGTCCCCAGAGAAACCAGCTTTTCCTGCTTGATGATCTGCTGTTGGCTGTCAACTAGAGCGCTTTCTGCCTGCTTTCGCTTGGTTACATCTCGAACCATGACGATAAACACCCGCTCTTTGCCAAACGACATCTCACTGACGCTCATTTCCAGGGGAAACGTCGTATCGTCCTGCCGTTTGCCCTCGAACTCACGCAAACTTCCCTTGGCCCGGGAAAGCGCCTTCTCGTCCCACTTAAATTCCGAATCACCCAGACCGCCTTTCCCTGCAAGCAAGGTTCCTATCTTGAGACCAACCACATCGACCGGTGCGAGCATAAACATTGCTGACGCCGAAGAGTTCAGGGATTCGATATGCCCCTGCGCATCCAGGGTGATGACCCCATCCATCATGTTTTCAATGACCAGCCGGGTCCTGGCCTCGGCCATTTCCATCCGGCCAATGGATTGCGACACGCTAAAGGATCCAAAAATAATGCCGATCATACCAAACAACCACAACACCCCATGCACAATGGAGTAGGTGGCTATATTCTTCCGGGAAATCGCCATGAGCGGCGTGAGAGGGATCGAAACACTGATTCCGCCGCGGATATCGCCGGTTTCATATCCTTGGGGAGCATGACATTTAAGGCATCCCACCTCGGTGTTCAGTGGTCGCATCAAGCGCAGGTAACGCTCACCGTTGAGCTCTTCTACCGAATTCACCTCTTCAGCACCGCTTTCAAAGGCTTCCAGAGCACTGGTTTCCCACTCATCCGCCTCGTTTTCAGGACGGATGGGATCCAGGCTGGTGATATGTCCAAACGGTCCGTGCTGTTTGGTCTGCATTTCATAGACCTGACGGATCATGTACTCAGGATTGACCAGGGTCAAAGCTTGTCCGGCAGCGGTTGTGATTTTATATTCCGGTAGATGTCGCAGATACGGGTTTGGTGTAGTCTTGTCGGTTACAGGAACAAAGACCCCATGATGACCTGTGGCCCATCGATAATACAAAAAGTCTTTCTCATAGACCGTTTTTGCCTCATTCAATGCTATTTCAATGGTCTGTTGTTTCTGCAGGCTGATATTCCAGATCAGGGAGGTAGCGATAACCACAGTCCAAGCCGCACCCAGAGCCACACCATACCTGGAAATGCCGACGAATCTGGATAACTCACCGCTGATGCCACCGGGCTTACACTTCTCAACGAGCCCAATTAATAGAATGGCGAAGACGGCCATTACCCCACCAACGATCAGGTGACCGGTATCAAAGTAGGCGATGTCAGGGGGAGGAAGACATCAACAACGGCATTTATGTTGGCTACCGCTAGTATTGCGCCAGTATAAGAAATGATTTTAATTGGTCTCATGCAATCAGAATCCGTTGCTGTACATTTTCGGCATAAGGAAGAAAAGCAGGTTGCTTATACATTGCCTAAATCGGCCTCGCTGCCGTATGCCTTGAGTTTACGGCGCAGGGTATCTTTGGAGATGCCAAGTTCCCGGCAGGTCTTCATCTTTTTATTCTTATTGCGCTTAAGTGCTTCAAGGATGGCCTGTTTTTCAATGTCCGCCAGGCTCATGATCCCGATCTGTGGCTTCTTCGTATCACCGGCATGAAAGATTTCAGGCAGATGCTGGGGAAGGATCAATGTTTCCCGGCAGAGGATAAATGTATGTTCAATGATATTTTCCAGCTCACGGATATTGCCTGGATATTCATAATGCATCAGGATGTCTAATGCCTCTTTGGAAATGCCCTGCACGTTCTTTTTGCGCTGTCGATTAAACTTGTCGATAAAATGATCAATCAACAAAGGGAGGTCTTCCATCCTGTCCCTGAGCGGGGGCAACTCTATGCCAACTACATTGAGACGATAATACAGATCCTCCCGAAACTGGTTGTTGGCAACCATTTCCTCAAGATTCTTGTTGGTTGCGGTGATGATTCGAACATCGGCATTGACGGGAACATTGGAGCCAAGGGGTTCATACACCCTCGCTTGCAGCACCCGCAGCAACTTGACCTGCATTGCCGGTGAAATATCTCCGATTTCATCCAAAAACAGGGTCCCGCCTTCGGCAACGGCAAACCGGCCTTTTCTGTCTTTACGGGCATCGGTAAAGGCACCGGCCTTATAGCCGAACAACTCGGACTCCAACAGGGTATCAGGCAGGGCGCCGCTGTTCACGGTAACAAACGGTTTGTCCTTCCTGGTGCTTAATTGATGGATCGCCTGAGCAATCAACTCCTTGCCGGTACCGGACTCACCGAGTATCAGGATAGTGCTCTCACTCTGGGCAAAAGCCGGCAACACCGAGAGTATGTTCTTCATCCTCGGACTGCTGCTGATGATTCCGGTTTTTTCACTCTCCTCGGATAATTGTTTACGCAGCTTGGTTACTTCCGACAGATCCTTAAAGGTTTCGACCCCGCCGATAATATTGCCGTCCTCATCCATGAGGGCTGTTGAACTGACACTGACGGGAATTTCTTGTCCGTCTTTGCCCTTAATAAGAATGTCATACGCATCCACCCGAGACCGGTCTCTGATGGCTTTGGACAAGGGACAGCGGGTTGCACACACTGAGGCGTGAAAAATATCGCGGCATTTGCTGCCTATCACCTCCTGGCTCGTATACCCGGTGATTTTTTCCGCAGCCCTGTTGAACGAGGTGATGATAAAATTCCTATCAACGGTAAAAACACCATCGGCAACGCTGTCGAGAATGTACTGCTTTTCAAGTTGATTGGTGATATCCCTGAAGGTCTGCACCATGCCGAGAACCCGCTGATCATTATCGGTAATGGGAACGCTGCTCATGGAAACGGGAACGATCCGATCATCCTTTACCTTCAGGTATAAGTTCTTGTCTACCCATTGTTCCGGAGTGTTGAGGGGAGACTGCAGCTCCCCTTCCCGGACCTCGCAGTCACTGGAACTCAGGAGATCATGACACGAGCTGCCCAGTGCATCATCCTGCGCGTAACCGGTAATGCGGGCCGCGGCATGGTTAAACGAGGTTATTTTTCCCTGTGTATCGACGGTGAAAACACCATCCACCACATGGTCCAGTATGAGATTGGTCTGCAGGCGATCGGTATTATCACGAAAGCTCTCAACCCCGCCAAAAATCTGTCCCCTGGCATCTAGCAGCGGGGCCGCACTGACACTGACCGGCAGGATCAGGCCGGTCTTGGTTTCCATATACACGCATTCTTCGGTGGCCGGCTTACCGCTCTCGATCGCCTGGGCAAGTGCTGTCTCCGAATCGTACACCTTTTTTTGCAGCCGTAAGGCCTTGGCAAAATGTTTGCCCAGCACCTCCTCCTGCCTATATCCCGTGAGTTGTTCCGCTGCCTTGTTAAACAGTGTTATTTTATAGTCCAGATCGACGGTGAACACGCCGTCAAAGATTGAGTCCAAAATCAATTGTCGGTGAAAAATATCGGTTATTTCCTGAAAAGACTGCATGGCACCGACAACCATCCCTGACTTATCTATCAAGGGAGAGGCACTTGCCAACACCGGCACCATCACACCCTGCACGGTAATATGGCGCATGAGCCGCTCCTGGGGCCTGGCCGTAATCATGACCTGGGCGACCAGGCAAAACTCATCCTTGGTCGGGGTGGTGAACAGCTCCGTACAGATCTTACCAATTGCTTCGGTTTCGGAAATACCGGTAATTGTTTCCGCAGCCTTGTTAAAAGAAGTAACCTTCAGGTCGGGATCAACAGTGAAAACACCAGAGGTCAGATTATCGAGAATGAGTTTACGTTGAATGGCATCGGAAAAAATACCGGAGGTCAAACGATGCAGCGTATTAATAACCTGGGATATATTTTCGTCCATGACAACCCGTTAATCAGTTGAAAAAAGGAAGACGGCTGAACAGCCAATCACAAGAAATAAACGATGAATTGGTATACATTATCCATGGTGGGCTGTCAAGGTTCCCACTATTTCGCATAAAATAGCTTTCAACCCGCACTTTAATGTTAACCTGCGACCTGGGCAGTATCAGAATGTATATCTGGCGGGTACAACACGTTGACAAGACATAAGGTGGTGACGTTACGGCTTGAAAATTAGGAGATAAGGTAAGGCGTTGCCACGATTATTCAAAAAGACATCAACTCTCCAACAGGGAACTGTAATCCTCATCTGTGGTAAACGTGTGCTCTGGTGCCGGAAACATGCTGCTCTGTACTTCTTCCTGAAAAAGAGAAACCGCATCTTTCATCCGTGGTGCCAGATTTAGATATTTTTTCGCAAAGCTGGGGGTGAACTCTTCAAACAGACCGAACATATCGTTGGTGACCAGTACCTGACCATCACAATGCGGTCCTGCACCGATTCCGATGGTCGGGATGCCTACCCCGCGGCTGATCACTTCGGCCAGTGAACCGGGAATGCATTCAAGAACCAAGGCAAATGCACCGGCCTCTTCCAAGGCCCTGGCATCAGCCAGCATCTTGCGTCCGGCCTCAAGCCCTTTCCCCTGGATCTTAAAACCGCCAAGCTGACCGGCAGTCTGCGGGGTCACGCCCAGATGCCCCATGACCGGCACGCCGGCACGAACCAAGGCACAAACTTCGGCACAGACAGTTTCCCCGCCTTCAAGCTTGACCGCGTCACAGCCTGCTTCTTTTAAAAACCGCACACCGTTATTTACTGTTTCCCGTAGATCGACCAGATAGGAACCAAAAGGCATATCGGCAATCACAAGGGCCGATTTACGACCCCGGCTGACAGCCGCCGCATGATGAAGCATCTGCTCCATGGTCACCGGTACCGTTGAGTCAAGCCCAAGGACTACCATCCCCAGAGAATCGCCTACCATAAGGATATCGACACCGCTCTGGTCAAGCAATGCAGCCATGGGTGCATCATAGGCAGTAAGGACGGTAATTTTCTGGCGGCCTCCTTTCATGAGCCGGATGTCTTTGACGGTACGCTTCTTGCCCACTTTTTCCTCCCCCGAGTTATGAGCCCGATGATTAATGGTATTTTCGCCCAATCGCGGCGTTATACTGAAAATAAAACCTCAGAGTCTACGCTTGTCATGAACGAAAATCCCCATTAATCAACAACCTCATTTTTCCTGATCAAAAAGGCCGGGTTGCCTCATTCCGGCAACCTGCATTGGTCGATCAAAATGCTCATACGCGCCCACTGTCGCCATTCGTCCTCTGGGTGTACGAACCAAAAACCCGGACTGGATAAGAAAGGGTTCATACACGTCCTCCAGGGTGTTTTTCTCCTCACAGACAGCTGTCGCCAAGGTATCAAGCCCGATGGGCCCGCCCTGAAACTTGTCAATCAGGGTCAGCAGGATCCGCCGGTCCATTTCATCCAAACCAAAACGATCAACAGCCAGCATATTGAGGGCATCATCGGCCACCGAGCGGGAAATAATCTTGTGACCGCCGACCTCGGAAAAATCACGGACTCGTCGCAACAACCGGTTGGCAATCCGAGGAGTGCCTCGGGAACGCCGACCAAGCTCCATCGCGCCCTCATCATCTATGCCGATACCGAAGAGTTTTGCAGAGCGCTTGACAATACGTACCAACTCCTCGGGGTTATAAAATTCAAGCCTGAGGATGACGCCGAAACGATCTCGAAGCGGCGGGGTCAGCAAACCGGTGCGTGTAGTTGCGCCAACCAGCGTAAAGCGGGGCAAATCCATTTTGACAGATCTCGCGCCAGGTCCCTGCCCGATAACAAGATCCAGCTGATAATCCTCCATGGCTGGATAAAGGATTTCTTCAACCACATGGTTCAGGCGATGTATTTCATCAATAAAGAGGACATCGCCGCTTTGCAGACTGGTGAGAATGGCAGCCAGATCTCCGGGTTTTTCGATAACCGGCCCGGAGGTCACCTTGATACTGGTCTCCATCTCCTGGGCGATGATATAGGCCATGGTGGTCTTGCCCAGGCCGGGAAAGCCGTGAAAAAGGACATGATCCAGGGCTTCACCCCGCTGGAGGGCAGCCTGGATAAAAATGCGCAGGCTTTTCTTGACCTGCTCCTGACCGATATACTGATCAAGGCGACGTGGACGGACATCAACGCCTGATGCGACATCCCCGTCCTGCTCATCCCCTGCTACGAGCCGTTTACCGGTTATCTCTTCTTCAAAATTCATTACTTATTGTCCAGGGCTCCTTGGGAAATTTCAGGCAAGGTTCTGCAGGGCAAGACGAATCAGTTCTTCCACCTTCATCGCTGCAGCAGCCTCGGGATCCCGCTGCTGAAGAGTTCGCAGGGCCTGCCAGGCCGTACTGCGTGGATAGCCGAGATTGATCAGGGCGGAAGCCGCATCCTGCATGGCAAACCCCTCAACTGCGGCCTCGGACCCGGCCACGGTGCCAGCTACAGAGGCTTCGACTGCAAAGCCGCCAACCTTTTCACTCAGCTCCATGCAAAGGCGCTGGGCAGTCTTTTTGCCAACCCCGGACAGCGTCGTCAGTCGGGCAATATCCTTACAACTGATTGCCTGGCATAGCTCTCCGGCACTGATACCGGAAAGAATACCCATTGCCAGCTTTGGACCAATGCCGGAGACGGAATTAAGCAGAACAAAAAGTTCCTTTTCTTCCTGTTCGCAGAAACCATACAAGGTGATGGCATCCTCGCGCACATTGGTCTGCACCAGCAGGAAAGCCTCTTCGCCAACAGGTGGCAAGGCATCATAGCTACGACTGGAAATCATGACCTCGTAGCCAACGCCCTGAACATCCAGAATCAATGAGCTGGTCTGCTTGACAAATATTTTTCCGCTGAGCGAGGCTATCATTAAACAGGTCTAGGTAACAGAGATAAACGATCAGAAAATATTCAACCGACAAAAGGAGTGGCATGGACATGATTCGCATGGCAAATAGCCACCGCAAGGGCATCGGCCGCATCAGAAGTCGGCAAGGCACTGAGTTCAAGCAAGACCCTGACCATTTCCTGCACCTGGCTTTTCTCGGCCTGCCCGTAGCCAACCACTGACTGTTTGACCTTCCTTGGCGTATAATCGACAACTGGAATCTGCTTCTGACGAGCAGCGACAACGGCAGCTCCGCGAGCCTGTCCCAACTTCAAAGCGGAACGGGGGTTATGGGCCACAAACAGATCTTCCACCGCAGCTACTTCCGGCCGATATTGTTCAATAACCTTAGCCAATCCTTCAAAAATCATAAAAAGCCGTCGGGAAAAATCAGTTTCTGTTTCCATACGAATGGTACCACAGGTAATAAAACCGATCTCAGATCCCCGACAGGTAATGACGCCGTATCCGGTAACCCGCGAACCGGGATCAATACCGATGATTCGCATTCTTTCTACGACAGGTTCTCCATCAACTCATCGGAAATGTCGAAATTGGCATGCACCTTCTGGACATCATCGTTATCTTCGAGATTTTCCAGCAGTTTAAGTAGAGAACGGGCGGTCTTCTCCGCCTCCACTTCCACCGTATTCTGCGGGATCATCGAAATGCCGGCCTCAACACTTTTCACACCGTTTTTTTCGAGATTTTCAACGACCTCGTTAAAATCGTCGGGCTCGGTCAATATCTGAAAGGTGGAATCTTCCTCCAATACATCCTCGGCACCGGCTTCAAGAGCCAGATCCATCAGCTCTTCCTCATCGATCCCTTCCTTATCAACCATGATCGAGCCTTTTTTATCAAACATCCAGCCCACACAACCGGACTCGCCGAGGTTACCGCCGCTTTTCGCGAAAAAATGGCGGACATCGGCAACCGTTCGGTTCTTATTATCGGTCATTGTTTCCACCAGCACCGCAACACCACCGGGGCCGTATCCTTCATAGAGAATTTCCTCATACACCGCACCATCAAGATCACCGGTCCCCTTTTTTATTGCTCGGTCAATGTTATCTTTGGGCATATTTTCGGATTTTGCCGCAATGATAGCACTCCTCAGCCGGGGATTTCCGTCGGGATCACCGCCGCCCATCCTGGCAGCAATGGTGATTTCCTTGATCAGCTTGGTGAATATCTTTCCTCTCTTGGCATCATTGGCACCTTTCTTCCTTTTGATGGTGCTCCACTTTGAATGTCCTGACACTGTTTAACTCCTTACTATAGAAACAACGTATAAATGGTTACACGGTAAACGGTCCGACAGATACAACCTCGCGCAGAGAAAAGTCCTGCTTTCCGGTTCTATGTCTTTTTTCATCCGCGATTCAATCTTTTTTCTCTTTCTTTCGGGCTGAAGGCTTGAACCCCCTGCCCAGTACAAACACTTCGCGACTTTCCCTGCGTGAGCTTTCAGGCTTGACAACCTTGACGGTCTCAAACAACGCCTTACATTCCTGGATGAATTCAGGAAAATCTTCTCCCTGAAAAACCTTGCAATAAAGAGTTCCATTGAGGTGGAGAAACCTTTCCGCCAGCTTCAATACCCTTCTGACAAGCCTGAGGGAATGCTGATGGTCAGCATATTGACTGCCCGTAGTCCGAGGCGCCATATCACTGAGCACCACATGAAAGCCAGGCCACTGTTTTTTGAGGTCCTGTACCAATTCTTCGGCGTAGACATCATAACAGAGCCAGTGAATTTCGGCATGGCCTTTTTGTGCTTCAAGATCAGTCTCCTGCAGATCAACACCGACAACCACGCCTTTGGAACCGAGAATCGAGGCAGCATACAGACTCCAACTGCCCGGATGACAGCCAAGATCAAGTACCCTTTTACCGGCTTTTAGCAACCGATACTTTTTCTGCGCCTCTTCAAGTTTATACACCGACCGGGCGGGATAGTTCTCTTTTTTTGCCTTATTAAAATAAAAATCTTTTTCTTTGCGCATAAAGTCAGGGGGTTAAAGATTATCGGTATCGCAAAAAAACCTCGCCACCAACGGCGGAGAGGTTATAACTCATTGCATTTCCGTACAGCAAAAGCGTTTTGGACTTTTTTCGAGTCCGTCAGGAGTAGGGGTTGTGAGTGCCTGTTCCGATTTTTTGTTCAGCGTTATCCTTTTGAGCACACGAGCTGGCGAGGGCCAGGGCCTGTTTGCGCGTACTGACACGATGCTCCATCTGCGCCTCTTCCACCTGTTCTAAAATCCTACGAAACAGTGGTCCGGGTTCCAGGTGGAGTTCTTCAATCAAATCTTGACCGGTGAGCAATGGCGGTGCGGCCCGAACAGGAGCAACATGCTCTTGGTGTATCTTTTGCAGTCGCTCAAACAAGGCGGCGACTTCCTGCTCTATTTCCTCAGGGCTCCCCTCTCCTTTTCCGGCCAGGGCATCGGCCATGGCCAGCATGAACAGACCGGGCAGGTATGCCCCTGCCTTGCGGACAAGACGCAGACAGGCCTTGAGTGTCAATTTCCCCGCCCGTAAATTATTGGCCAGGAAAAAAGGCCGCATATGACTGGCAATCAGCGAAGCCACGACTCTGGTGTCCTCCCTGGACCAACGCAGACGGCCGGCAATGGCGACAAACAGATCCGCACCCTGCAGGTCATGCTTATAGAAAGTAATCCTGCCGCCCTTGTCCTCATTGATGCCGAAAGTAACGGGTTTGCCCACATCATGAAACAGGGCCGCCCATTTCAGCTGTTGCCGGTGTCCCCCTTGCTCAAGCCAGGACTCCATAACACCCTTGTCGGCAGGAAAATACCTGCCCGGATCTTGCAGGATGCTCTCCATTTGATGGAGCGTTTCCAGGAGATGGTCAAAAACATCAAGATGGTGACTGGCCGGTTGATCCATTCCGACCCCAGACCGCAGCTCCGGAATAATGGCAAACAACAGACCTGTCTCGGCCATCTGCATAAAGGCATGATGTGCACGGCGGCTTTCCATGATCAAAGCCAGCTCATGGGCAACCCGTTCTGCTGCAACCGCTTCAATCCGCTCCTGCCTGAGTTGAACTTCAGCCAAGGTTTCCGCCTGGATCGCATAGCCAAGGGTTGCCGCGAAACGAAACACCCGCAACATCCGCAGTGGATCATCCAGCACGGATGTTGTCGAACAAAAACGGATTAGTCCGCCTCTCAAATCCTTCACACCACCAAGAGGATCGATAACCGCAAGCGGCACATCTTCCTCGCAGCCAGTCCCATCAATCAGCGGGTCAATACAAAGGCCAAGGGCATTAATCGTCAGATCACGCTTGGTCAGCTCCTGCTCAATCGACGTTGCTCCGGACCGGAACGAGGAAAAATCAACAATCTCCTTTCGCCAGACCACCCGGGCAGCATCTTCTTCCCGACCAAGCTCCACATAGGCCCCGCCGGTCAAGCGGGCAAGCTCCCTGGCCCAGGTTCTGGCATGGCAGGCCACGGTCACATCCACATCAGCCGGTGAACGCCCGAGCAGCAGGTCGCGAACCGTACCACCGGCCAGATACACCCCTGACGGTTGCCTTTGGGCGATAACAGACAGATAGTGACGTAATTCCGGGGTAAAAAGGGCCCGAACCTTGCTGCAGACTATCTTCTTTTCTTCTCCATTCATGACGGGTAACCATACCAGACAGAGCGTGTTTTTTCCCGCATATTCCCAATTGTAGTTTACCTGTCCTCGTTCTTGTTGTATTTTCCCATATTCAACCACTGCTTCAAAAACTAAAAACATACTCTTTTCCCCATGGACGCCGCCACTTCCCGTACCATCCGTATAGGTGCAACAAACATCGGCCTGATAGGCCTTGACCTGGCCATGAATACCGCCGTAGCCAACAACCTCTCCGAGGCCGAGGCCATGGACTTTCTTTACCAGGCCATACAGAAAAAGAATTATATTCCTCCGGGCATGGAAGAAAAATACAAGCTGGCCCTGTTTAAAGAGTATGCCAAACATCTGCGCAATGAAACCGGCGTGGAGGAAGGGCTGGTGATTCGGATATTCGGTTCGGGTTGTGTGAGCTGCAATAGCCTGCAGGATCTGGTCATCGAAGTGCTTGCAGAAATGAATATCGGCGCTGATATTGAGCAAATCCATGATCCCGATGAGATCGGCAGGGCCGGAGTACTCCTCAACCCGGCCCTGATGATCAACGGACAGCTGAAAAGTGCAGGGCTCCTGCCAACCAGGGCTCAGGTTGAAGAGTGGATTAGAGAACTCCATGACTGAAACTGCTATTTTGAATTACATCAGACAACTGGGCCTACCGGAACAAGTTGCCACCCTGGCGGGTTACGGCCTGATCATCCTACTGATTCTCTTCCTCGCCCTACTGGCAACCTGGATCGTTCGTCGCAGTCTGGTTCGTTTTATCCACCATGTGATTCGCGCAAACCGTCTGCACTGGGACGACGCGCTGATCCACAATCATTTTTTCAAACGCTTATCCTGGCTTGTGCCGGTGCTGATCTTTCACCTTGCTCAAGACCTTCTCCTGCCGCCGGATGCGCCCGGCTTAGAAATACTGCGCCGCTTGATCGTTTGCGGTTTTGTCCTCGTCGGTGCAGGCTCAATCAATGCCCTGCTCAATTCCATTAATGATATTTACAGAAGTTTACACGGCAGAAGCGGAAAAACCATACGTGGTTACATAGATGCGAGTAAAATCGTCATTTATGTGCTTGGCATTATCTTTCTGATCGCCATCCTGACCGATCGTTCTCCCTGGGGCCTTATCTCAGTGATGGGGGGACTGACAGCGGTCACCATGCTGGTCTTTCGTGATTCCATCCTGGGATTCATCGCCTCCATTCAGCTGACCGGCACCGACATGATCCGCGTCGGCGACTGGATCGAAATGGATGCATTCGGTGCAGACGGCGATGTAGTGGAAATTTCAATCCATTCGGTTCGGGTGCAAAACTGGGACAAAACCATCACCACCATCCCCACCTATGCCCTGATCTCCAAATCCTTTAAAAATTGGCGAGGGATGTCCGAGTCCGGCGGTCGTCGCATCAAGCGATGTCTGCACCTGGACATGACATCCATCCGCTTCCTAACCAATGAGGAACTTGACAAACTGGCCAGAATACAGATCCTGACCAACTACATTCACAGCAAACAGCAGGAGATCGAGCAGTACAACAAGGAACACGGGGTGGATGCGGCGGTGCTCATCAACGGACGTCGACAGACCAACGCCGGCATTTTCAGAGCCTACATCATAGCCTATCTGAAACAAGACCCAAGAATCCATCAGGACATGACCTTTCTGGTCCGACAGCTCGAACCGGGTCCGGACGGCCTGCCCTTCCAAATTTATGTATTCACTAACGATCAGGCCTGGGCCAGATACGAGGCAATCCAGGCGGACATCTTCGATCATCTGATCGCCGCCCTGCCCCAGTTCGACCTTCGTGTTTTTCAGAATCCTTCCGGATATGATTTCAGGGGGCTGATAACGTAAGCCGGCAGTACACAGAAATCACGAAATGGGGGGCTGCCTCGAAGGGTGATTCGGATCTGCCCCATACCACCCCCCTAAAATACATTTATATTATCAAACATTTATGGCACCGGGGAAGATCTCATTGCTTGCCGTCACACGACCCAATCCTGAAAAACAGCATCGGCAAGGGGTTGTGCAAGAACCATTTCCTGAGTATGGCCACGATCAAGCAGAATTTCCCCCGGCAGCAACTCACCATCGACCTTCCTGCCGTAACGGACAATAAGGCCAAGCGCCATGCCCAGTACTTCGGTTTCTTCAACCGTACCGGCAACCATTTTCGACGCCATCCGTAACAACCCTGTCGGGCCCGGTCGCCCAGGCATGTACATGAGCCAGTCATCAGGCCCACGCAGCTCGGCAATCCGGTTATTTTCCAGCTCATCGCGCCCGAGAAGCAACCAATGGCCGCCGGGAAGACGAAAGTGACGGCCCATCAGCAACAGCTTGATATCAGCCACCTCGAATTGATCCCTGCCGATGGTAAATAACCCGGCATAAAAACGCTCGATACGTTTAGCCAGATTTGGGTCCGTGAGAACACAACCGCCGGCAGGTGCCGGAAATTCAGTTATACCAAACTCCCTGGCCAGTTCTATCTGCGGGCGACGGCCGCGACCGGTAAAACCGTACAACCGCTTTCGATCGACAAGCCCTTCCCGTTCGGGCCGGGTCGGGTCCATCCTGTGTGCACAAAGCGGCCTGAGCAGGATATCCTCACAACCGGAATCACGTTCGATCACCCGCAGGGTATCCCGACGCTGGGACATCGGTCGTTGCCCCAGCACCTCACCGGTTATCAGAAAAGAGGCATCGTAGGTAGTCAGCAATTGCCTGGCTCTGGTCAGCATCAGGATTTTGCAGTCGATGCAGGGATTAAAATTCTTACCAAAGCCATGGGCCGGTTTTTTCAACAAGTCAATATAGCCATCACTGAGATCGACCAACTCGACATCAATACCATATTTTTCACGAACCTCCTGCCGGTATGCATCCTGCCGCGACAATAATTCGTGATCAAAAAAAGGAGTCACAAATTTCAACGCCTTTACCCGGATCCCCTGAGCGGCTATCACCCGGCAGGCGAGAAGAGAATCAAGTCCGCCGGAAAACAACCCTAACGCCGTCACATTACTCATCGTAGCGCACCACTTTTTTTCTCTGCAAGTTCATTGGCATAGGCAAGGGTCTGCTCGGTCGGGTCCTCACCGCCAAGCATTCTTGCCAGTTCACGCACCCGTTCATCTTTATCCAACAGCCGGATAGAAGTACTCGTTCGGCCGTCAGTCACTGCTTTCTCCACCATGTAATGGGTTGTTGCATGTGCGGCAATCTGCGGCAAATGGGTAATACAAAACACCTGGTGATGCCCGGCCAACTCGCTGATCTTCGCGGCCACCGCCTCGGCTGCCTGGCCGCCGATGCCGGCATCCACTTCATCAAAAATGACTGTATCGACCTGGTCTCTGCGGGCAAGAATACATTTCATGGCCAGCATGAGGCGGGAGAGTTCTCCTCCGGAAACCACCTTAACCAGAGGCTTTGCAGGTTCACCAGGATTCGCGGTAAAAAGAAACTCCACCTGGTCGCGGCCACTGGCCTGCATCCCATCCATGCCTAAACCATCAGGGTTTCGCAACCCAACCTCGAATACCGCCTGTGGAAACTGCAGCGAAGCCAATTCAGTTTCCATGGCCGACGCTAATATTTTTGCCACATGACGACGGGCCTCAGTCAGCTCGGTGGCTCTCAGCAAGGCCTCGGTGCTTACCTCTTCCAAAGCCAACTCCAACTCATTGATCTCTTCTTCAAGGCCTGCAAGATTTTCCAGTTCTGTTTCTGCCCGGGCAGTAAAGGCAAGAACGTCTTCCAGCGTCGGCCCGTACTTTCTCTGCAGCTGCTTCAACTGGGCCAACCGACCTGAAATTTCATCCAGGCGTGAACTATCCATGGGCAGGACATCCCGATACTTTCGCAACGCGTTTTCAAGATCTTCGACCTCGTAGCAACTGGAACTAATCCGTTCGGCAAGCTCAGCAACCTCAGGGTCCAATTCGGCGGCCTGTTCCATATTCTTGCGGATGGTCGCAAGGTGCTCCAGGACATTTCTCTGCAGTAACTGATAACTGTTGCGGGCAAGGGCGGACAGGGTTGAAGCGGATTTGAGCCGATCACGCTCTTTGCCAAGTTGTTCGTCTTCACCTGCCACAGGGGCAACCCCATGAATTTCCTGAATCTGATATTGCAAAAAATCACGCCGCTGCTCTTTGTCCTGTTCTTTTTCCTGTAACCGGCGCAGACGACCGGACAACTGCTGCCATCGTTTGAACAGCATGCCAAAGGCGAGCCGCTGCGGCCAGAGCTCTCCATAAGAATCGAGATAATCCAGATGTTTTCTTGCCTGTAACAGTTGCTGATGGTCATGTTGACTGGCGATATTGACCAGGTTTTCGGTCAATTCGGCAGCCAATCGTGTTGTTACCGACCGATCATTGATAAAGAGCCTGCTCCGACCTTTTTGATTGAGAACCCGTCGAATCAGACATTCATCTCCCGACTCCAGGTCATATTCCTGCAAAAATGCACGGATTTCCTCGTCGGCCTTGCCCAGGGAAAAAAACGCTTCAACTTCAGCCTGGTCGCAATCACTGCGAATCCATGAGGCAGAACCGCGTCCACCGGTCAAGAGGTGGATCGCCTGAAGGATAATTGATTTTCCCGCTCCGGTCTCTCCGGTAAACACCACAAGACCATTTTCCCGCCCGGGAAAATCCAGATGGAGGGATTCGAGTAACGCCAGATTTTTTATTCGTAATTCTTGCAGCATAACGTCAAATAAAGGGTTCCAGGGATCGAGGTGGAGTAAAAGGTGTTCAGCTTTTAAAACAGGGCGGCAATGCTTTCCTTCTTTTCAAACATTCTCCTTGACGAGACCACACACACACTGTATCTTATTGATTATCCAAATAAAGTCATTTAATTTCGAGAATCGCATGGAAAACTTTCGGCAACTCAGTGCCAGCCAGGAAGACTACATCGAGGCCATTTACCATATTATTGCCGAAAAACAAGTCGCCCGCGGTAAAGACATTACCGCCCGCCTTGGTGTCAGTGGTGCCTCGGTTACGGAAGCCCTGCGGTCCCTCTCCAAAAAGGGCCTCATCAACTATGCACCCTATGAAGTCATCACCTTGACCGATGCAGGGCGTGCAACAGCAGAAGATGTGGTACGGCGGCATATGGCACTGAAGAAATTCTTTGTCGAAGTACTCGCCATTGACGAAAAAACAGCCGAGGAGGGGGCATGTAAAATCGAGCACACTGCCCCACCTGAAATTATCACCCGTATGGTCGATTTCATCAAATTTATTGAAGTCTGCCCCAGAGGCGGAAAAGATCTGATTGAGGGGTTTGCCAGTTTCTGCGAAAAAGGGCGGACACGGACGGACTGTGAAGAATGCGTTTCTCAATGCCTGGGGAATACCCCCCGCAATACAAACGATGTCAAACAGGGTGGTCAATAACCTATTTTGCAATCAAGCCGACAATCTCCCCCTCATCGGGGAAACGCCCCAGTTGCTTTTTAGAAAAGACTTTCGCTCCATCCACTGTAACCTCGTAGACACCGCCACTGCCAGCAATCAATTCAACCCGGACTTTTGCACCAAAGGTTGCACGCAACTCTTGCTCCAAACTGGAGGCACGGGGCTTGTAATTTCACTTTGCACAATATTCAATGGTAATCTTCATGGGGTCTCCTTATACAACAATAAAAATGAATACGTGCCATCATAGCATATCAATAATCACCTGCATAGCAGTGGCTGATTTTTTTCTCATCGAATTTTCTTTTCAAAATCGGCGAGATCCATGTATGATGGAGCCATCACTGGTATAAACTTCAACGATCCGCAAGTCATACGGAACTCCAATGCCCGTCTACGAATACACCGCCCTGAATACGGCCGGAAAAAAGCTCAAGGGAATTATAGAAGCCGACTCCCAGCCCGCTGCCAGGCAAAAAATACGTCAAGCCGGCAACTATCCTGTAGATATCAAGGAGACAATCCCCAGAGCCAGAGCAAAGAAAGGCCAGGGAATCCAGCTGCCCCAGTTGGGCAAACGAATCAAACAGCAGGAGATCCACGTGGCAACCCGTCAACTTGCAACCCTGCTCGGTGCCGGCATCCCACTGGTCCCGGCCCTCAACGGCCTGCTGGAGCAAACTTCAAATTCCGCACTCCGCACCATCATTGCGCAAATCAAGGATGGCGTCAACGAGGGAAATTCCCTGACCTCTGCTCTGTCTGATCACCCCCGTCTCTTTTCCAGGATCTATATCAATATGGTACAGGCCGGTGAGGCTTCCGGTTCCCTGGATGTTGTCCTGGAACGGTTGGCCGAATTCGGTGAAAATCAGCAGGCACTCAAATCACGAATTAAAGCAGCCCTCATTTATCCCATGTTCATGGCCATGGTCGGCATCGGTGTTCTCTTTATGTTGATCACCTTTATCGTCCCCAGCATAACCAAAGTCTTTGCAGGAACCAAACAGGCGCTGCCCCTGCCGACGACCATTCTCATCAAACTCAGCAGCCTGCTGGCAAGTTACTGGTGGCTCCTGCTTTTACTGTTTCTGGTCGGAATCATAGCTGTTCGCATTGCCCTCAACCGGCCGACAGGACGCCGATTCTGGGACCGGATGAAACTCACCCTGCCCGGCATCAGTGATCTGAATATCAAAATCGCCTCGGCTCGTTTCGGCCGAACCCTCTCCAGCATGCTTTATGCCGGAGTCCCCCTGTTTACCTCCCTGGGCATTGTAAAAAACATCCTTAACAACATGCTGTTGAGCGAGGCCCTTGAGGAAGCGGCAATCGAATTGGAAAAGGGTAAGAGTCTGTCACAGATATTACGGGGAAGCAAGTGGTTCACGCCAATGCTTGTGCAAATGGTTGCGGTTGGCGAACAGAGCGGTGCCCTGGAAAAAATGCTGGAAAAAGCCGCGGAAAGCTATGAAAAGGAAATAGAGGCAAAGATCCTGGCCCTGACCTCTATGATTGAGCCGATCATGATCCTCACCATGGGACTGGTTGTCAGCTTTATCGTCATCTCCATCCTGCTGCCTATTTTTGAAATGAACCAGTTGATCAGGTAATAGTTGATTGGAACGTCAAATCCTCTGCCACAATTCTTCCTCTGAATATCCCCACCAACATCATGCTTTTCCCTTCCACCGCAAGGAAAAAAGCGGACTAACACCATGAAAACACGCTTGCCAATAGCTAATCATTTGTGATAAGCTATCATTTCAATGTAGAAATATCGGCAGAGATCTTTCACTCTAAGTACTCGCTTTCATCCCGAGTGCGGATCGTTGATTCAACCGGGCTGGAAATCTACTCTATAGATTGACCATCTTCTCCCGAGCATCCCTACATGAAAAGCTATAAGTGCGGGTACTGTACTTGGGTTGCTTCACGTCCGTTATAAACGTTACAACTACGGATTAACAATACACGTTCCGAAAAAAGCACCTCACTTCTCTTGCAAGAAGAACGCACTCTCATCGATCCACTGATTTATAAAAGGCTCTATCATGGAAAACGCTAAGATCTCACTCTATGTAGCTTTTACACAGTATTTGAAAACTGTTGAAGAAAAAGGGTTCAAGGAAGCAGAACAGTTCTTGCCTGGTCTTCCACAGGACATTTCCGCAACCGAGGTAAACAATTTTTTCCTGCAGTACCGAACCTTCATAGACAGTGTTCGCGAAACATACAATTTCCAGGAAAAATTGGCTGCAGGAGATCTTTCTGCCGACATATCATGCACTAACAGCTTGGCAGAACCGATAAAAGAGCTGCAGGCCACCTTAAAACACCTTACCTGGCAGACGGAACGAATCGCCGAAGGCGATCTGGATCAACGATTTCAGTTTTTAGGTGATTTTTCAGATTCTTTTAATTCCTTAATCGATAGACTGAAAATCAGGGGCGAACTGGAACGAAAAACAGCCGTCAACGAAAACCGGCTTAAAACCATCACCTCAGTGCTTGGTGACGGAATTATTGTTGTTGATCAACAAGGGGTCATTACCTTCTGCAACCCTGAGGCCTGCAAGTTGCTTGACCGGGATGAACAATCACTTCTTGGCGCATCCTTCCACCACTCTGTGCACACCCAGCAAGCAAACGGCAGGCGAATTGCTGATTCCGATAAATTCACCGCCATCACACTCAAAACAAAAGAAGTTTTCAGAAGTGATCAAATCGCCTTTACAACCCGCGGCGGCAGTATTATTTCTGTGTCCGTTTCCTGTTCTCCAATTATTGACGAGGATAAGACCACAGGTGTTGTACTTTCTTTTCGAGACATTTCGGAACAGAAAAAATACCTGGAATCACTGGAATACATTAACACCATCCTCAAAAAACAGGCAATGACCGATACCCTGACGGACCTGTATAACAGGCAATATTTCAACGATCGGCTCAGGCAGGAGTTGGCAAGTTACAAACGGTATAATACCCAGGTGTCGCTGATCATGTTCGATATCGATAAATTTAAGCGAATTAATGATACCTATGGTCATCTGACCGGAGACGATGTCATCAAGGACATCTCTACACTTATACTCAGCAATGTCAGGGAATCTGATATTTTTGCCCGATGGGGTGGTGAGGAATTTGTTATCCTGGCAACTCAAATTGACAAAGATTCTGCGGTAATCTTTGCTGAGAAGCTTCGCGTGCTGGTAGAATCGCACTCCTTTTCGATCAACCTGCAAGTAACCTGCAGCTTCGGGGTAACTGACTTTACTGCAAACGACAACAGTGGCGACTTCATTAATCGAGCAGATATGGCACTCTATGAAGCGAAACAATCCGGAAGAAACAAGGTTGTCGCTCTCTAGAAAGATATCGCAATCTACTCGACTGAAATCTGTCTTTAGTTCTCTGCAAGTCCAACACAACTCTTTCCAGTTCAAATCGTTACCGCTGTTTGCAAGGCGTGGGCCAGGCAGGAGTAACCACCCTCAATGCAAAGAGAGACAACGCACAATTTCCGGTCTTACGAGCAAAAACCTCTGCCTTATAAAACTGTAATTTTGCGCCTGACACGCTCATATATTTTTTATATAATGAGGACATGCAGAATAAATCCTGGCTCATTGTCAGATGCGCCATTCTTACTCTTCTCTCAGGCATCCTGGGCTGGTTTCTGTTCAACATCGCCGGCGATTTTGCCAATAAGAAAATTGCAACAGACCTCACCCTGGGGCTGAATAACACCTCTGCCCTCCTTTCCCAGACCCTCTCCAAACCGCTGACAATTGCCAGACTGGACGCAAACAGCGGCAGAATACAGGCGCTCATCCGCACTGCAGACCATCCCAACGCAGATGAACAGGCCGACCAATTACTGGAACGGTACAAACAATTCTCCGGTTCTCTCCACGTAACCTTTTTTTCTCAAGGCGGTACCCTTGAGGCTGCTGACGTTGACAGCAGGCAACACAAAGGTAAAGACTTCTCATTTCGTCCGTTTGTACAACAGGCGCTTGCCGGTCAGGAAAATAATTACTTTGCCTTTGGCGTTACCGATAAACTGCGAGGCTATTATACTACCATTCCGGTATTCAACGAGGGTGGCAGTGTCGCAGGTGCGATCATGGTAAAATACCTGCTCGATGAATCTTCTCTGAACATCGACAAGTATGCGCACATGTACCTGGTAAGTCCCGACGGCATTGTCCTGCTGGCAAGCAACCCTGACTGGCTTTTAAAATCCATCTATCCTCTCAGTGATTCCCGGCGCAATCAGCTCATAGCAAGCCGCCAGTTCGGCACCCATGAGCTGGAGCAACTCAACCTGCGCTGGCTCCCTGAAGAGAACAAGGCAAAGTTTAACAACGACACCTATCTTTTCCAGGAATTTCTAGTCAATGCAAAGGGCTGGAAATTGATCATGTTTGAACCGGACAAGCTTTTCCATCAATATCAATCGGCGATATTGACCCTGGTTGCAGGTTTTTTCATGCTGGTAACCGGTGGATTGTTTTTTCACTTCAAACAGCAGCAAAATGCTGAAATACTGAAGCAATACAACCTGGAACTTGAGAGTAACGTCTCGGAAAGAACAAAAAAAATGGATGAATCAATTCGCAAGCTCAAACTGGAAGTTGCCGAGCGCAAGCAGTTGGAAGCAGATTTAACCGGCGAAAAAGAGTTTATTGACGTAGCACTGGATTCCCAGCTCGATACCTTTTTCGTTTTCGACCCTGCAACGGACAGGCCACTCCGATGGAACAAGGCGTTCACCAGAATTTCTTCCTACTCCGATAAGGAAATTTACTGCATGAAGGCCCTGGAAAATTATTTTTCGCCCTCGGATGCTAAAACAGCAAGGAAATATCTGAAAAAAATACTCCAAGGCAGCACGGAAACCGTTGAACTCGACCTGATCACAAAAACAGGAGATATTGTACCCACGGAATACTCTGCTTCTGTGATCCGCGAAAAGACAGGAAAACCGAAATACTTTATTACCGTCGGCAGGGACATCAGCGAACGAAAAATAGCCCAGGAAGAAAAAACGCGGCTTGAGAGCGACCTGCAACAGGCCCAGAAAATGGAATCCATCGGCACCTTAGCCGGCGGCATCGCCCATGATTTTAATAATATCTTAACGGCAATTCTCGGTTACTCCGAGATTGCGCTCATGGAAATCCCCCGCGATAGCGGAGCAGCCTCTGATATAGGCCAAGTGATACGAGCCTGTAACCGTGCCAAGGATCTGGTGAACCAGATCCTCACCTTCAGTCGACAGAGCAACCAGGAACTGCAGCCGCTGAAAATTCAGTTGGTCATTAAAGAAGCATTGAAGCTTTTGCGTTCATCGATTCCGACAACAATTGCAATACATAAAAATATCAACCCCCAGTGTACCCCGGTGCTGGCAGATCTCACTCAGATTCACCAGGTCATCATGAACCTATGTACCAACGCATACCATGCGATGCGCGAGACCGGGGGAGCCTTAACCGTTTCTCTTCAACCGCTGGCGGTTGCACCCGGTCAATCAACGTTTTCCAACAGGCTGTCACCTGGCTCCTATGTACAAGTTGAGATAACAGACACCGGCCATGGAATTGAAAAAGATGACCTGGACAGAATCTTTGAGCCCTATTTCTCAACCAAGGCCAAGGGGGAGGGCACAGGGCTTGGCCTTGCCGTGGTCCATGGCATTGTTAAAAGTTATAACGGCGTGATAACCGTTGATAGCGAACCCGGCGAGGGTACGACGTTTCGGATAATCCTCCCCGCAGTCGCAGCAGCTCGCGAAAACATTCAAAAAAACATGCCGCAATCGTTGCCGACCGGCAACGAACGCATCTTGCTTGTTGACGACGACGTCGACATAACCCGGCTGCACCAAAAGACACTCCAGACCTTAGGCTATACGGTCACCGCACTGAACGCCAGCAGCGAGGCATTGGCTGCATTTCAACGGCAACCCGATAATTTCGACTGCATCATAACCGACATGACCATGCCCGAAATGACAGGGGCTGAACTTGCTGAACATCTCCAGGCCATCCGCCCTGGTATACCTATTATTTTATGTACCGGATTCAGCGAGTTGGTTAACAAAAAAAGGGCAAAGGAAATCGGTGTCACGGCATTTATCATGAAGCCCGTCGCCTTAAACGACTTTGCCGGCGTGGTCAGAAAAGCCCTTGACGGTCTTCCAACTTGACATGCTCATGAACAACATTGCGCGGCGGCGTGACTCTTTACGACACCTTCAATTACCATCTTTAGGAGAATACTATGCAGTTAGGATTCATCGGCCTTGGCCACCTTGGAAAAGCCATCGCGCAAAGACTGTTGGACTGTGGCCACCCCCTGACTGTCTGGAATCGGACCCCTGCAAAAGCTGAGGGCATGGATGTAACGGTGGCACCCTCGCTGCGCTCGGTGACAATGACAGCCGATATTATTTTTTTATGTTTGTTTGACAGTCATGCTGTTGCTGCCGTTTTGAACCAGGATGATGGACTGCTCTCCGATGATATTTCCGGAAAGATCATCGTCGACTTGTCCACCAATCATTTCAAGGAAGTTATAGCGTTTCATCAACAATGTGCGCAGGCCGGCGCTATCTATATAGAAGCACCGGTATTGGGGAGCGTAGTTCCCGCCTCACAAGGAGCACTGACGGTTCTTATCAGTGGTGAGAACAACGGATATGAACAGGCCAAAGCAGTGCTGGAAGATATCGGAAAACATCTTTTCCATCTCAGAGTGCCGGGCCTGGCCACAAAAATGAAGCTCATTAACAACCTGACGTTGGGCAGTTTTATGGCGACCATTGCAGAAGCATTAGCACTGGGTGAACATACTGGAATTGATAAGAACGATATTCTTGAAATCCTTTCGGTTGGCGGCGGAAATTCCCTCGTTCTCAATGCCAAAAAGAACAAACTCCTTAAAGAGGATTTTTCAACGCATTTTTCAAATGCTTTAATGTTCAAGGATCTTCATTACCTGCAAGACCTGGCCTATGAGCAGAAGCAAACCCTTTTTACCGGTGCGGTTGTAAAAGAACTGTACGGCCGTACTTTTGCAGAGGACATAGACCAGGAAGACTTTTCCGCAATTTATAAGATATTCAAAAAGAGCTAACGGCTGAAAAGCCGGCTGCTTTCCGGGCTTGAAAACAGCCGGCAATATTTCCGTGTCTTTTCCGACCTTCTGATTAACCGGACCCTATAAAGCGAACCGGTTTTTCTTAGACCATAAAAACATACAACATCCACAACAAAGAGGCATGTTAGAGCATAATATCAGCAGCTAGCATGTGGATGTTGTTATAAAGCACCAGTTGCCTTATTATTGATAGGTACGTATAAAGTGGAAACATGTGGACTTTGACAAGCAATAATTTCCGGTAGGTTTGGTGATGATACCCAGTTTCTGTATATCCCTTTTAATAAAATAATATACAACTAGAAAAGCCTGTCGCAGGCTAAAAAAGGTCCTCAAGTTGACCGTAGCCAGAATAGTATACAGTCCTACATAATCTTTCATATTTTTTAAAATGAAAAGTAAATGTTCTTACTGTGAATATTTAAACGATTCTCACTACGATAGAAAGAATCGTTTTAAAATTACTGATCTTTTCGGGTATTACATCCCTTTCGTAAGTACCGATGTTTCAGAATTCAAAGTTATAATTTGTAGGAACTGCAAAAAAGAATATTCAGATAAAGACCTTACAGTCTTCGGTATATCTCCCAAGTTTTCATGGATTTTACCGTTAATAGTTTCTGCTCTATTTATTTATATGCTATATGTCGGCTATCAACACGGTAACTAACCGAATTGGTAATCAATAATTAAAAAGGGGTCAGACTTATTA
>CALZIH010000013.1 GCA_945787305.1 uncultured Desulfobulbaceae bacterium
TGAAAAAATGTATTTTCGCCCGACCTCCCGGAGTCTCACCAGTTCGCTTACCTCGTTATACTCAAAATTTTATCCTGGGAATATCCTGCCTGTAGAAAAATTATTCGCATGCCTCGGAGTCTTCGCTTACCTGACTTCGAACGAAAATCCTAATTTTTCAAGGCACCTTTTTAAACACTGCTGTATGGCGATTGACGTCAATGTTCGTGATGGTGGCCCTGTTCTCCAAGCGGGTGGGCATGATGGTGCTGGTGGACCTTGATGGTGTCGCTTTTCAGTAAACGACCATGCTCAAGCCCGTAAAAGCCGGTACAGAGGTCGGCGAGAAAATCCCAGTCGTGGGAGATGATAATATATGCTAGCTCAAGGTCTTCAAGGATATGGAGCAGGCGATGACGGGCATCATGGTCCAGGTCATTGGTGGGTTCATCCATCAGCAGAACAGAAGGCTCCATGGCAAGAACCGTTGCCAGGGCGACCAGGCGTTTCTCGCCACCGGAGAGTTGGTGCGTAATGCGTTCTTCGTACCCGGCTAACCCGACTCGCTGCAGCGTTTTATGGCTGATTTCCCGAGCCTCTTCCGGTGAGCGGCCCAAGTTGAGTGGACCAAAAGCCACATCTTCAAGCACCGATGGGCAGAACAACTGGTCGTCGGCATTTTGAAACAGCATGCCCACCTGTTGCCGTAGTGCAAAAAAATCTTTTTTCGTGTTCATGACCCTGCCCTTGAAAAGGACATTGCCCTGATCCGGTTTCAACAAACCGACCATGATTTGGAGAAGTGTTGTCTTGCCGGTGCCGTTATCGCCCACCAGTCCTATCTTTTCATTGGCCAGTTGAAAGTCGAGACCGGAAAAGACCGGCTGCTGTTGTCCGGGATAGTTGAACGTGATGCCTTGAAGTTCAAGGATAGAAGGTGTTTTTTGATTTTCCATAGGTGCCGCTTACCAGAAAAGGGGAGACAGCGCAAGAACCAGGCCGCCGCTTAACAATACTGCAAGCAGCAGCAAGTCAGAAGGGCGAGTCGTCTGCACGGTAAGTAACCGAAATTCGCCTTGGAATCCTCGCATGAGCATAGCTTTGTGGATGCGTTGTGAACGTGAATAGCTGCGAATCAGCGTCATGCCGATCAGGTAGCCATGGGTGCGATACGAATGGATGCTTGTATTTGCCGAAAAGCAGCGTAAGGCTGCTGAGCGGCGTAATTTTTTATATTCCTCTTCAATCAACCCCAGGTAGCGGTAGGTGGTGAGGAGCAACAGGATAAGTTTGTGAGGAAGATGCAATCGCCTCAGGCCATGTCCGAGATCCAGGATAGAGGAGGTTGTAAGGAGTGCGGTCAAGATGAGGAAAATAGCGTTGGTTTTAATGCTGATCAGCTGCGCCAGTGCTATCCCCCTGTTGCTGAGATGCAGCGGTCCGACAATCGTTACCGCTTCTCCGCCACCGGTGAGGGGCAGGGTGATCCAGAGCAGAAGGATAAAGAGGTTGACGGTGAGTAACCGTTTGCCGAGAGCAGATAAAGCAGGCTGGGCAACGGTAACCAGGATGAGGCCGAAAAGAAGGCCGCTTGCGGCTGTCGGCAGAAAGCTGCTTGTAGCAATGATCAATAAGAGCAGCAAGGCGCCGATAATTTTAATGGCCGGATCAGCGCGATGCAACAAAGAGTTGCCTATGGCAAAAGGTTCCCTGAGCATGGGGTGCTGTTACTGCTTCTTCTTCAAGGCGATAAGCAGGCCGCCAATTCCGATTAACCAGCCGATGCCACCGATGATCTCCTGGAGGGAAGGTCCCTTGCTCATTTCCTTGGCCAGCATCACCTTCAACGGTTTCACTTCACGGGCTACGGCCTGGGCGACCAGTTCGGCAAGTTGTTGTTGCTCCGTAGGTGACAAGGAAGGCTCAATTGAGTTCGGTGAAGCTTGTGGCACTGGAGCATGTTGACCTTGAGTTGGGGGTAAGGAGCCTTGACTGAAATCCTCAGGGTGCAGGGTCCAGTAGCCTTTGTGCCCCTGACCGGCGTCCACGGTGATGGTGAGGCTATTATTGAGCGGGAGTTGAGGTCGAGGGAATTGAAATCGTCCCTGGTTATCGGTCTGTCCCTGATACAAAGACTTTTCATCGGTACTGCTGGTGACGATAACCTCACCGTTGTGAAGAGGTTGATTGTTGCCGATGAAGGCTTCAACAATAACTGCATCCCCGCTGGAATAGGCAAAGACCCTGACTTGGTGGGCCAAGACCGTCGACGCCAAGACAAGGATAAGGAACAACAACAGAGAAAAAAGAGAGCGAAAGGATTGTTTCATGGGGTGGAAGAGTTGTTCAGGTGGAAAAGTTCCGGTTGTACCCTGGCAAGAAAGGAGACCACAAACAGGGTAACTATCCCTTCAATGAGCATAAGCGGTGCCTGACTGACCAGCAGAAGGCGGGCGGTATCAAGAAAAGAGTCGTCTGTGCCAATCAGGGCCAGTGCAAGTAACACTGCAGAAAGGAATATTGCCATGGCACCGGAAAGAAATGCACCGATTTTTTGTTTTTTTCCCTGCCCTCTGACCAGTCGGCCAAAAAGCAGCGAAACCAACACAGCTGGCGCGGCCATGATTACAATGTTGACTCCGAGCACCGTCAGGCCGCCGTAACCAAAGAGGAGGGCCTGTAACAGCAGCGCTGTGGCAATGGCCGGTACACTGGCCCAGCCGAGGAGAATGCCGACAAGACCGTTGAGAATCAGGTGGATGGATCCGGGCCCCAAAGGGATATGGATCAAAGATGCCACAAAAAAAGCCGAGGACAGCAGAGCCGTCCCTATGATATGGTCATGATCCAGGCGTTTCAGGCCGACGGCAACACCGAGAGCGGCTGTAATGCCGCCACCGGCCAATAAGGGAAGTGAAAGAATTCCTTCTGATATATGCATAAGAATAATAATGGACTCGCAAAAAATACAAAACACCCTTCGCACGGTACTGAAATACCGTGAGTGATAACCTTTCCGCCGTCGGTGGCGAGGCTTTTTACGAGACCGTCCATGTCGGTGTTACGATATTTATTTTTGTAACAAGCTAGCGAACATCAGAAAAAGCGTCAAGTAGAATTTTATTGTCGATTTATGTCGAAAAATGAAAACATAATGGCTGATTCTCTGCCGATATATAACCTTCTGCCCAGGATCAAAAAAGTCTTAGCAGTACATAATTCGCTTATTCTCAGTGCACCCACGGGTTCGGGCAAGACCACTGCGGTGCCGATTGCCCTGTTGCAGGAGAACTGGCTGCTCGGTAAGAATATTCTCCTTCTTGAACCCCGGCGCCTGGCAGCGCGTCTGGCTGCTTCCTATATGGCCGGACAACTCGGTGAACAGGTGGGGCAAACCATTGGCTATCGAGTCCGTTTTGATCGGAAAATTTCAGCAGATACCCGGATAGAAGTAATCACCGAGGGTATCCTGACCCGCCGTGTACAACAGGATCCTGAACTGGCTGATATCGGCCTGGTCATTTTTGACGAATTCCATGAACGTTCACTGCAGTCGGATCTGGCTTTGGCCTTTTGCCGTGATATCCAGCAGGGGCTGCGGGAGGATCTTCGCTTGCTGATCATGTCGGCAACCCTGGCCGTACAGGAGTTGTCCGTATTGCTTGACGGGGCAGAAGTCATCAAGGGCGAGGGAAAACTCTATCCGGTGGAGAACAGATACTTTCCACCACCGGCAGAGTTGGAGAGTAAGCGATCGGATCATATCGCACGGGCGACCCTTAGGGCGATACGACAGGCTTTGCTGCAGCCCTCCGGTGATGTGCTGGTCTTTCTGCCGGGAAAGGCGGAAATCAAACAGGTCATGAATTTTTTGTCAACGGAAACCCCAGAGACAACCATAGTGCTTCCCTTGCATGGCGGGATGAAGGTTTCGGATCAGGCAAGGGCGGTTCGACCCTGCCCTACCGGTCGGCGGCGGGTGATTCTGACCACTACCATCGCCGAGACCAGTTTAACAATTGAGGGCGTTGCAATTGTAGTGGATTGCGGCTGGAAGAGGGTGCCCCGTTTCGACCCGGCAAATGGTTTGACCAAGCTTGAAACCGTCCGGATTTCAAGGGCATCGGCTCGACAACGCAGTGGCCGTGCCGGCCGTCTCGGACCCGGTACCTGTTACCGAATATGGAGCAAGGGTGTTGATATCGGCCTGCAACCCTTTGACCGTCCGGAAATTCTCCAGGCAGACCTGGCCTCCTTGGTATTGGAACTTGCCCTATGGGGCGTATCCTCACCGGACCAGCTCTGTTGGCTTAACCGACCGGATCCGGCTGCCGTTGCCCAGGCCCAGGAACTACTCCGGCAATTGGAAGCCCTTGACAAGGATGGCGGTATTACGGTTTTGGGGCGGAAGATGGCGGAACTCCCAGTTCATCCTCGTCTGGCACATATGCTTCTGCAGGCCAAAGACCGGGCGAACTTGCGCTTGGCCTGTGATATTGCCGCCTTGATTTCCGAGCGTGATATTCTTCGTGGTTCAGTTGATTCCGTTGACCTGGATGATCGTCTCTTAGTTCTTTCCAGGTTCCGTCGTCAGGGTAAAATTCCCGCACAGGCCGATGGTGCAGCTTGCCGCCAGGTCGATCGTATCAGCAACACTCTCTATCAGCAGCTACGAAAACAGCTGGGTTCAGGGGCACCTATTGTATATTCCGCCGGCGGCCTGCTATCTCTAGCTTTTCCGGACAGAATTGCTGCAAAACGGATTGATTCCGTACGCCACTATAAGTTGGTCTCCGGCAGGGGAGCGAGTTTGCCTGGTTTTGATCGCCTGCAGGGGAGTACGTTTCTTGCTGTTGCTGCCATGGATGCCGGGCGGAAAGAAGGAAGAATCTTTACTGCAGCCCTACTTGAGCAGGATGAACTGACCGTGCTGCATGGGCATCGGTTCAGGCGAGAAGATGAGGTGTTTTTTGATCGGCAACTTCAGGGCGTTCGGGCTTGGGAAAAGATTGTTCTTGGTTGTATGACTGTTACCCGGCAAGCATCGGGTTTACCTGATCCGGAAAAAGTCCTGGCAGTAATGCTTGCGGAAATCGCTAGGACTGACTTGCAGATCCTTCCCTGGACCAGGGAAGCAAGGGAGTTACAGCAAAGGATCCAGTGTCTCTCTACCTGGTGGCCCGATGCCGGCTGGCCTGATTATTCAGGCGAGACGTTGGCCAACGAGCTTGCAGAGTGGCTAGGGCCGTATCTGGTCGGAATGAAAACGGCAGCGGATTTACGCTCCCTGCATATCGAAGAGATCCTGCGCAATCAACTGGACTGGCAGCAACAGAAAAGGCTTGATCAGGAGGTTCCGACCCATCTCCGGGTACCAAGTGGTTCCAGGATTCGTTTGCAGTATAAGGTGGATAATCCACCGGTATTGGCGGTTCGCTTGCAGGAGATGTATGGCCTGATCGATACACCGACCATCTGTCAGGGTAGGGTCAAGGTGCTGCTGCATTTGCTCTCGCCAGCCGGTCGACCGGTGCAGATTACCGATGATCTGTGTGGTTTTTGGGAAAACAGTTATCTGCTGGTGAAAAAAGAATTGAAAGGACGTTATCCAAAACATTATTGGCCCGATGATCCTCGGCGTGCCGAACCGACATCCAGGGTCAAGAAGCGAAAGCGAAAATCGAGTTAAGGATGCATTAAGTCGGAATGTGCAGCGTACCTGTGAGATATTCAACGGCCCGGCCACTTATCAGAACGCGATCGTCACGGTTTTCACAGAAGAGTTCACCACCGCGCTCTGATATCTGCAGGGCCTGGAGTGTCTTTTTGCCAAGCCGTTCGGCCCAATAGGGTATAAGGGTGCAATGTGCTGAACCGGTGACCGGATCTTCGGGAATGCCGACTCCGGGGGCAAAGAAACGGGAGACAAAATCAACCTCATCATCCGGGGCGGTAACGATCACCCCGAGACAATCAAGGGCAGCAACTTTTAAGAAGTCCGGCTGCAACTGTTCAACGGTTTTTCGATCCGGAAAGACCGCCATCAGGTCGCGGCCGGTAAATACAGCCTCCGGCTCTGCCCCTAGAGACTCGGTAAGTTGTGGCAATGGCGGACAGGGTCTTCCAGGCCGGGCAGGGAAGTCGAGCGTAAAGAGATCATCGTGTCGGCTGACGGTTAAGATACCGCTTTGCGATTTGAACCGAAGCTCATCTTCTGCAGGGATGTTGGTGTGGTTATAAAGGACAAAGGCGGCGGCTAAGGTCGCATGACCGCAGAGGTCGACCTCTGCCTCCGGGGAAAACCAGCGCAAGGCATAGCTGCCTCTGTCACCGACCAGAAAAGCGGTCTCAGAAAGTCGGTTTTCTTTGGCTATCGCCTGAAGGGTGTCGTCATGCAGCCAGTTTGGCAATAAACAAACACCGGCAGGGTTACCGGAAAAAACCCTGCCGGTAAAGGCATCCACATGGAAATAGGGAATATCCACAATGGTGACGCGTCAGAGCAGCGTTGACGAGACACTTAGACGCTGACTACTGAATTCTCCTCTCCGTATTCGTTTGCAGCATAACTGTCGGCATCAGCGTCGTTTACCCAGACATTGCCGTCAAGCACGTAGCGAAAACGGTAGCTGTAGCCGGCTTTCAGAGAGACTGTTACGGAAAATGTCCCATTTTTCAATTTTTTCATCGGCGTCGCTTCCAGGGACCATTGGTTGAACTCCCCGGCAAGTACTGCAGAATCGGCCGCTTCTTCGTTGGGATACTTGAAGGTGACCCGGCAACTCTTTCCTGTTTTGGTGTAACTCTTTTTCAGCATGGCACGGCCTCCTTTGCCGATGACTATCTGAGAAAATAGACTGTATTTACGTATAATACGTCACACTGTTTTTCTGGTCAACAACCAAAAAGAGGGGTGGGCTATATTTTTGGTTTTTTGTCTCTGGGCCAACCATGGACAAATTGGGATCATTGCATTACTCTAATCTCATTGTTGTTCATAAACGGTTAGCCGGTAAGCTGGAGTTGCTCGTGCAAACATCCGTTGAGATTGTAGAAATTTTCCGGGCCCGCTTGAGTCTTTCCCGCACAAGCTTTTGTTATGCTACTATTTTACAGTGCAGGGTGGTGGTGCTCAAACTGATCCGTAACGGGGTGCAATGAAACCCTCATGTTGTTTTAGTCGAGAGCCAACAGATGGTGCGTAGAGAGAAACAAGGATATATTCCGGAGCTGCTTGCCCCGGCAGGTAGTTTTGATAAGCTGGTCACAGCCATTCACTACGGTGCTGATGCTGTGTATCTTGGTGGTCGAGAGTACAGCCTGCGTTCCAGGGCGGCTAATTTTGACGAGGCCGGGATCAAACATGCGGTCGCATATGCACATGATTATGGTGCCAAAGTGTACGTAACCGTCAACATCTTTGCCCATAATTGTGATTTCGAAGGACTGGCGGATTATCTCTGTTTTTTGCAAGAGGCCAAAGTTGACGGGCTGATCATCGCCGACCCGGGTATTTTTCATGTAGCTCGGCAGACAGTTCCGGAGTTACCTGTCCACCTGTCCACACAGGCCAACGTGACCAATGTAGAAAGTGCACGATTTTGGCAGAGTCAGGGAATAGGGCGATTAAATCTTGCCAGGGAAATGGGAATTGAAGAGATCCGTCAGGTACGGCAGGGCACGGATCTCGAACTGGAGGTTTTCGTCCATGGCGCACTCTGTATTTCCTATTCCGGCCGCTGCATGCTTTCCAACTACTTTACCGGGCGTGATGCCAATCAGGGCGACTGTGCCCACCCCTGCCGCTATTCTTATAAGCTGGTTGAAGAAAAACGACCTGAGCAGTATTTTCCGGTAGAAGAAGATGCGCGAGGAACCTATATTTTCAATTCACGGGACCTCTGCCTGTTGCAGAGATTACCGGAGTTGGTTGCGGCCGGAGTCGATTCCATTAAAATTGAAGGACGGATGAAGTCGGTTGGCTATGTCGGCAGCGTGGTTAGGGCATACAGGGCCGCTCTGGACTGGATAAAAACAGAAATTGTATCGGGAGCCGATTGTGCAGAACTTGTTGTCCCCCAGTCTTTTGTCAAGGAAATGAAGAAGATCGGTACCCGCGGGCAGACGGAAAACTTTTTTAATGCTCCCCCTTCATCTGAAGCCATGCTTTATGATACAATGCGAACAGATCAGGGCCATGTCCCTGCCGGGATTGTCTGTGCCGTTGATCCACTGGTGATTGATGTTCGAAACCCGATTGAATGTGCCGACACTCTTGAATACCTCTGCAGGGAGATCGAACCACGGATCTGTACAGTGATCTCCATGGAAACTGAAGATCACAGGCCTGTTGAGCGAGCAAACCCCGGCAATCGAGTTGTCCTGCAAACCAGCCCGCCTCTTGCTGATGTGAAAATACACAGTCTGTTTCGAAAACATATGGAATAATTATGAATCCTGCTCTAACTGTTCCGTTTCTACCGGAATCTTCCTACATCGATTTCTTAACCACTGTCGAGGACAATCTGGAGACACTCCATTTCAGTCTTCTCGATGGCCGTCGGTTGGACAGTCGAATACAGCTGGAACGTCTCGATACGCGTGAACCGTTGATGGAGGGTCTTGCCCGATTACAGGGAACAAAAAAGTACGTCCTGCTAAATAGCCGTTTTTACAATCCCACTTTACTTACGGAAAAGAAGGATTTTTTTTCTTTAGTGGCCGAACTTGAGAGTTTTGCCGATAAAGGGCTGTTGGACGGTATTGTCTATTGCGATCATTATCTGCTCCAGCGATTGTCCGATGAAGCTCCTGAATTGGCCTCCTCGCTTGAGGCCGTACCGGGAGTGAACAGTATGCTCGACTCCTATGCCAAGGTAGAGGCCAGGTTTAATTATATAGGAGACACCCGCTTCCAGTATCCGACTAAACTTTTGTTGGATCGTTCATTGAATCGGGACCTGGATACCCTTGCCCAGGTCGTCCGGCAAATTCGACAGTATATGCCTGGATTGAAGATCGAACTGCTGGCCAATGAAGGGTGCCTGGCTCACTGCCCCTACAAATTATCCCATGATGCCTATATTGCTCACGCAAATATTGAAGGCTACGAGAGCACCTTTCAGCTTAATCACGAATTGGGTTGTGTTCGTGTCCTTGGAGATGAGCCGCACCGAATATTGCAATCTCCTTTTATACGTCCGGAAGATATTGAACTCTATCTCTACCATGCGGACACGATAAAACTCTGTGGAAGGACTCTCGGCGGTGACTTTTTGCAACGCCTGATAACGGCCTATATAGATCGAAAATATGAAGGCAATCTGCTTGACCTTCTCGATGCAGTCCATTGGCTAGCAGGCCATCTGCATGTCGATAACCAAGAGCTATCCTTTGATTTTGCGACCATGCTCTCCATGTGTGGAAAAGAATGTGCGGTCTGCGGTTTTTGTGAAGAACTGTTCCATTCAATTACCCGCCCCCTGCCGATGACCATTCGAGATAACCGTCAAGCGGTTGATTGACAGTATTGAGCGCAGGGGATAGACTCCTTTTCCACAGATACCTTAGGTTACCCAGTCACTTGTTTATACAACTCCCCCCATTTTCCGGAGATATTCATGGACTCCTTTGATACCTTGCTAGAGATTTCAACCAAGATTCACGGGCATATCTGTGCCGGTCAGGTGATTGGTGTTCGGATGTCGATACTTGGTTTGGAGCTTATAGGAATTGATGACCCCAAGGGAGAAGATCGGAAAAAGCTCTACGTTCTGGTGGAGATTGATCGCTGCGCCACCGATGCAATTCAATCGGTTACCGGCTGCAGCCTGGGAAAGCGTTCCATGCGCTGGGTGGATTTCGGCATTATGGCCGCAACCTTTGTCAATTTGGAAACCGGTAAAGCCGTCAGGGTTACGGCCCTGGAAGAGTCGAGAGAGCTCTCCAAAAAGTACTGTCCTGAAATTGAAAATAAGTATCAGCGGCAGCTTGCCGCATACAGAGTAATGCCGCAGGATGAGCTTTTTTCCGTTCAAGAAGTCAGGGTAGATCTGCCCGAATGCGACCTTCCGGGCCGCCCTCTGCGTCGGGTGCAGTGTGGACAGTGCGGTGACTGGGTTCAGGACTGCCGCGATGTGGAGCGAGAGGGCAGGAGCTTATGCCGGGCCTGTGACGGGCAGCGGTATTATCAGCTGCTGTGAAAGGGGACCGGAATAAAAGACAATCTTTGTATATCGGCCATCGTTCCCAACAGCTTCAAAACGCTGGGTTAAGAAATTCTAGTCTTTATCCGTTTGATTTCCAACGACCCACCATGTGGTAACCCCTTGATCCGCTGTTTCGGAGCTGTTTTTCAGGGGAAGTTTGGCCTGCCATTGCTCAAATTCTCCAGCGGGCAATGGTTTGCTGAAATAGAATCCCTGCAGCAGGTCACATTGGAGTTCTTGCAGACGTCGGGCAACTTCTTTACTCTCTACACCTTCCGCCACAACGGTCAGGCCCAGGTTATGGGCAAGATCGATAATGCTTTTGACGATGATCTCATCGTCTTCATTTTCCAGCATATCCATGACGAATGATCTGTCGATTTTCAGCTCACTAACAGGTAATTTTTTCAGGTGGGCAAGTGACGAATATCCGGTTCCAAAATCATCAATGGAAATATCGGCTCCCAGCTCTTTCAGGCGGTGGAGTATTTCATAAGCCAGGTCGGGTTCCTGGATAATTGAGGTCTCGGTAATTTCAATGGTCAGTATAGAGCCCTGCAAATTATGCGAACCAAGGATGCCGGTGATGATTTCCGGCAAATCATGGCTAAGAAGACAGGATGGGGCGAGATTGACCGCAAGGCTGACAAAGAGATCTTTTTTCTGCCAACGGAGAATCTGCTTGATGCTTTCGTCGAGCATCCACTTTGTGATATCTTTGATCAGACCGGTGCGCTCGGCAAGATTGATAAACTCTTCCGGTTTCAGCAGGCCATGTTGTGGGTGCTGCCAACGAATCAGTACCTCGGCTTTGTCCACCTTTTTGCTTCTCAAGTCGATCTTGGGTTGGAAATACAGAATGAGCTCTTCTTCCCGTAACGCCTGCCTGAGTTCACCCATCAAGGTTAGTCGGCGTGGGCTGAATCGATCCAATATAGGTGAATACACGGCATGACCGTTTTTCTGCTGCTTTGCCGCATACATGGCTACTTCCGCCCGCTGGGTCAAGGTGTCTACATCCTTGCCGTGTTCCGGACAAAGCGCAATTCCCATGCTTGCCTGAATATCAAGGGTCATTCCTTCCAGGGTAAATGGTGGAATCAAAGCCTTGGTGACGCGCTTGATAAAGACCTGCAGGCCCTGGACGCCATCGATCAAGGGGAGGAGGATGGCAAATTCATCGCCTCCCATCCTGGCCAGGGTATCGCTGTTTCTGACAACACCGGTCAATCGCAATGCAACCTGTTTCAACAGGCGGTCTCCGGCAAAATGTCCCAGAGTGTCGTTGATCTCTTTGAATCGATCAAGGTCAAGGATAACCAGGCAAATGTTGTGGTTTTGGCGGATTGCAATATGAATAGCCTGTTCAAGCCGGTCATGGAGAAGAACACGGTTAGGGAGGTTTGTCAGGCTGTCATGCGTAGACTCATGCGTGATTCGCTGTTCAAGTGCGGCCGTTTGTGAACGCAGTTCATCGGTTTGGTCTAAGATGAGCGCACTGGCTTCATAGGCCAACATGGAACCGACATATTGACCCCAGAAAAGAAAAACAAACGGAAAAACATTAAGCAACCAGAGTACGGGCTGAGTTTTCTGGACAGTGTACACTCCATCCAGGCTGATGGTGCCGGTAGTGGAGTAACAGTTGACCATGGTGGCAACAAGAACGGCTAAAATGGAGATGACTAACCCGTAGACAGCATATCTGTTGACCGAGGATTTGAGGATTCGGGCATTGTTTTTCAGACTGATTTTGAGACTCTCCATACCTGGCACAGATTATTGGAAATAGAACCTGTAGAGAGATGTCCAAAGGGGCTTGTTTGTACCTGGTGAACATCGGAAAGGGTCGTTGGTTGTTCTATGTTGAGTATAGGTGCCTGGGAGACAAAAGGCAAATGGAGAGGGAATGAAATAAACGGAAAATCATTTATTTTCGTGGCAGCGATATAAAAGAGGAGGTTGGTCGAATTTCATCGTATTAACATCACACGTTTTGAAATGAAAAAATAAACGCTTCCCGGCAAAAGCACCGGCTTCGTCTTCAGTTTAATGCTGTTGGGCTATGCTTCAACCGTACCTGGGCCTTGTGCAAATGGGTTTGACAGTGGAGCTGTTGTTGACTTGGCCGCTGGCCGCAAGGACTCGCCAAAGCGGCACACATATAGCTTCATTACATGCCGATTACCGTCATGGGATATTGTCGCTAAAGATAATTCGACGATAAAAGTCAATGGAATCATTCTCTCTGATTCATCAACCTCATTTTACTGTGAGATGATAATCCTATTTTTTCTTTTTAAAATCAGGATATAATTTGGTTACACAATCAGGGCAGATGCTATGGCTAAAATCAGCTTCGGAATGGTTGCGGATATAGATTTCAATTTGATTCCAATAGCCTTTGTCATCACGTATTTTTTTACATGATGCACAGATTGGCAACAGGCCGCTGAGCTTTTTTACCTCGGTAAGGGCCAGTTGCAGCTGATCATTGGTTTCAAGAAGTTTGCTCGTCCTCATTTTAACCGTTTTTTCGAGTTCGCCCTGGTGAGCCAACAATTGTTCCTGGTATTCCTTCAGGTCTGTGATATCGACATGGGCAAGCATGACAAGCTTTACCTTATTTTTGGCATCCAGGATTGGATAGATTCTTGTGGATAACCAACGCGTCCGGCCAGGGAAACCTGAAACCTGCGGATCAAAAAAGAACTCCGGGACATCGACTGCTTCACCAAGGGTGGCCAATCTAAACTTGTCGGCAAGGCCGATCTCCACTGCCTGCGGATCTTCTAAGATATTATATTTCCCTACTCCATCTTCGGCCTTTGCCAGCCAGAGTTTTTCCCAGGCCCTATTCACCTCAAGAATCAAGCCGTCAACTTCCATTACCTGTAAAGAAATCGGTGATTGGTGAAAGAGGGTGCGGAAATATTCCTCATTTTCTTTAAGTATCTGATCAGCTTCTTTACGTTCGGTTATTTTTTCAAAAGCCACCCCAACCTTATCATCATTTATCGGAAAGGCCTTGACTGAGAACCACCCTAACTCGACTTGTTCATCACTGTAGAGCACATCTTCTAGTGTTACTGATTTCCTGTTACGCACCACTTGAGCGTACGCCTGTGGAATGCCAATTTGTCGCAAACCGGGGAAATTCTCATCAAGGGTCTTGCCCAGGATCTGAGATGCCGCAACACCGGTAACCTTTTCGGCGGCCTTGTTGGCAAAGATTAGTCTCAGGCTGGAATCGTCATCAAGGTCTTCCAGCTGGTAAACGTACATGCCTGCCTCTATGCCCTCAACGAGGGCCTGATATATTTCTTCACTGTTTTCAACATAATGCATAGACACCTCTGTCACTAAGAAATGAGCGCTAATAAATAAAAAACGACTGTCCCCTAAATCTTTTTACGAGTAGGACCAGGAAGCAGTTCCAGGTGGTGGGATAGGTACAGGTCTAATTGATTGTGTTTATCCCTTATCGTTCGACTTGTTGAGAAAAGATCGTGTTCTGTTCCTGAAGTCTTCTGTTGTGGCAATTAAACCAAAATAATCAGCACCCAGTCTGGCTGATTCGTCGATTGACATATCCAATCCTCTGTGGAGGGCTTCCCAGGTGAGGTTAACTGCAACCGGAGAGTTGGGTAGTATTTCTTGCAAGAGCTTCTCTCCTTCCTTGCGCAGCCCTGCCGACTCAGTTACGCGATTGACCAGGCCAAATTGCAGTGCCTTCTCCGAGGTGATCATCTTTCCGGTGAGCAGCAGTTCTGCGGCGCGACCTTTGCCGATGAGCCGTGGTAATCGTGTTGTGCCCCCCCACCCGGCGACTGCACCGATTCGAACTTCGGGATGACCGAGTTGTGCAGAGGTAACCGCAACCCGCAACATACATGATTCCGCCAATTCAAGTCCGCCGCCCAAGGCAAATCCGTTGATTAATGCAATTGAAACTTTATTCAAATTTTCAATAAGATGGTTTACGGAAACAGCGAGTTTTGCCAGCTCTCGCACCTGCAAGGGAGAGGCCTGGTTCAAATAGGTAATATCGGCGCCGGCGGAAAAAGCCTTGTTTCCCGCACCGGTAATGAGAACGGCCTGGATTTCGGGATCATCTTGTATTTTTGTTAATGCATTCTTTAATTCGAGCAGCAACGGCTTATTCAGGGCATTAAGCACACCGGGGCGGTTTAAGGTCAGATAAACAATATGATCACGTCGTTCAACAAGGAGAATGGAATCTGGCCGATCGGTCACGGGGTTCATGTTGTTCCTCTGCTGCACATGTCTTCACTTGCCGACATGAAAGGTGAGTCAATGTTCGCTTGTGGGCGAGCTGTTGTTGCGCTTTGTCATTATAGGTCTTTCTTTTCTATAAATGCCGACATTTTAATTAAACGTCAACATTTTCGGTGTGAATGAATAAATAATCACGCATTGCAGGTACAAAGAGGATGAAAAGAGAAGAGGTGCTACAAAACGTAGACGAAGGAGCAAAAAGAGAACGGTGGTTTTATTAATAATAGAGGGTGCCAACCGTTACACAGGAGCACCGGCGGCTCCTGTGTAACAGCACGTATAGGCCAGTTAAACTTTAAATTGTTTCACTATCGCCGTTAATTTTTCAGACAGGTTTTTCAATCCATCGGCACTATCTGATACCTGGCTGCTGGCGGTGTTAATCTCAGCTGAGACTTGACCTACTTCAGTAATATCAGCTGCCACTTCTCCGGTTACCGATGAAGCCTGGGCAACATTTTCATTTACTTCCTGAATACCCTGGGAGGCCTGGGCAACGTTATCGGCAATTTCCTGTGTAGCGCTGGCCTGCTCTTCGATGGTAATTGTAATGGTCGAGACCATTTCACTTACTTCACCTATAACTCCTGCTATTTCAGTTATTTCTGTGACTGAATTCTTACTTGCATCCTGAATTCGTCCGATTTTTGTTTTAATTTCACCGGTGGCCTCTGAGGTCTGTTTTGCGAGATCCTTGATTTCATTGGCGACCACGGCAAATCCCTTACCTGCTTCTCCTGCTCGCGCAGCTTCAATTGTTGCATTCAGAGCAAGGAGGTTTGTCTGTTCAGATATTTCGGTTATTGCTTCTGTTACCTTGCCAATTTCTTGCGCAGCGGTTCCTAATTCATTGATTTGGTTTGAAGCTTTTTCTGATTGCGAAACGGCTGTTTCGGTAATAGAGCTTGTTTTTTCGGTATTTGCGGCAATCTCTGCAATGGTGGAAGACATCTCTTCAGCTGCTGCCGACACCATGTTGACATTGACCGCCGTCTGTTCAGAGGCGGCGGCAACAGAATCCATATTCGCACTCATCTCTTCAGCAGCTGCGGCAACGGCTGTGACCTTGCCGGTTGCCTGTTCCGAGTTGGCCGACATCTGAGTGGAAATTGCCGAAAGATCGCTTGAGGAAGCAAGCAGCACCTGGACACTGGATGAAATATCCTGGAATGTCTTGCCAAGCTTGCTGCTCATACCATTTAAGGCCGTGACCAGGTCGTTAATTTCATCCTTGGTGTTGCTGGTAAGCTGTTGGGTGAAATCACCATTGGCAACGACCTCGGCAAAGGCAACCGATCTCTTGATTTCCCGAACAATAAAGCGATTGGTGAAAAATCGTACAGCCATGACCAGAAGGAGCAGCATTGCTCCAGAGGTGATCAGCAGGTTTCTCAGGAGCGTCCCGATGGTCGCCTTGGCCTGTTCGGTTTTGGCGGCAACAGCAGTATCAATGGAATCGATATAGATGCCGGTACCAATGATCCAGCCAAGTGGTTCAAATTTTCGCACATAAGAAAGTTTAGGCATTTCCTCAGTCAGTCCGTCTTTGGTCGGTTTGGGCCAATGATAGTCAACAAAACCTTCACCGTTAGTTGCACTGACATCAACCATAGCCTGGAATAAATTCTGATCTTTTCCTAACGCGCAGTTATATGTCGGGTCATCCAGGACCTTGCCGTTCAAGGCTGGGGCTGTGGGATGCATGACCATTTTGGGGTACGGTTTACCCAAATCATTGATCCAGAAATAACCGGTACCTTTATTATAACGCATCTTCTCTATATCACTTTTGGATTTCTCGATCGCATCCTGCAGGGCGTCGTCGACATAGATACCGGTGCCGATGATCCAGTTCCATTCTGGAACCAATCGCACATAAGAAAGCTTGGGTTGTTCTTGGGTTAATCCGTCCTTTGTCGGTTTCGGCCAGAGATAGTCAACAAAGCCTTCGCCGGTCCCTGCGGTGACCTCGACCATGGCCTGGAACAGATTTTGTTTTTTACCCATTGCACAGTTATATTTCTGAGCATCCAGCACCTTACCATTTAACGCAGGAACCGTAGGGTGCATGACCATTTTAGGATACGGTTTGCCGGTGTCATTTATCCAGACATACCCGGAACCATTATCATAACGCAGCTGACTGATGGAGCGGGCAGATCGTTCCTGGGCTTCCTGGCTGGTAATTGTTCCGGCAGCGGCGAGTTTTATATTCTCCTGGATAATGCCTTCGGCGAGTTCGATGATGTTGGTCAGGCGCGGTCCGTATTGCTTTTCAAGCCACTGCTTGTCCTGGCTGTTTTGGTAGTTGGTTTCAATGGTCTCGTAGGCTATGTCGACATAATTCTTTAGGATTTGTGTTACTTCGCTCATCTGGTCTTCCCGAAAGCGAAGAATTTCCTCCTTGCTGTTGTTCGATATGAAAAAGTATTGGACCAGGCCGATACTCAAGGCAAAAAGAATGAGGATTGACAAAATGGTAACAAATAATTTTCCCTGCAGTTTCATGCCCTTCTCCTATACTAAAAAATGCGTGAATTCCCCGGCAGTTTCAGTATATGTTTTTTCGCAATCGTAATTCAAGGAAGAATCGATGAAAAGCATTGGTAGATAGGAAAAAAACGATTTGTGCAGGTTGTGTGAAATGGAAAGGATGGTGCGAGGGTGAATCTGGCTGGTAAAATTGAACAGTTTGTAATGCGGACTAACGGCAAATGAAATATGATTTTATATGCGCCACTTTAATTGCCCGCAGCGTTTCGGCGGTCAATCCCTCAGAAACTGAACAGGTGTAGATATCTCAAGTTGGCAAGAGGCATGAGAGGTTCAGGTTGGCAACTTGAAGTTCAGGTTTCTATGACAGGTAATAATGCCTCAGCTTGGTACTCGATTACTCTGAACATCTATTAACCCCTTTTTTTGTAGCCAGAAAAATACTCAAGGGATTTTGCATGACCATCGAAATATTCATTGTCTTGTTCATTCTCGTAACTGCGGCACTGATGTTTGCCACGAACTTAATCCGCAGTGACCTTGTGGCCATGCTGGCCCTGTTAGCATTACTGCTGAGCGGAACATTATCAGTAGAGGAGGCTTTTGCAGGATTCTCCAGTTCAACGGTTTTGATCGTTGCTGCTATGTTCATAGTTGGCGAAGCCATAGTATTTACGGGAATTGCCTCCTGGCTTGGAGGAGCTATATTACGATATGGAGGAACAAGTGAGTTGCGCATTCTGGTTTTGATTATGGTGGTCTCGGGCCTGGCTGGCTCATTTATGAGCTCCACGGCAACGGCAGCCATTTTTATCCCTATTACACTTTTTGTTGCAGAAAAAGCTAACCTTAACCATCGCCGACTCCTGATGCCGCTTTCCATTGCTGCACTCATCAGTGGCATGATGACCCTCATTGCAACCACACCTAACCTTATAGTTAACGATGCCTTGGCACAACAGGGTCTTGATCAGTTTCACTTTTTCAGTTTCACACCTTTCGGCATATTCATTTTGATTGTTGCAGTTCTTTTTATGGTGTTCATTGGAAGGCATGTACTTTCCCGTAGTCGGACTGCAGAGCAAACGCAAAAAAACCCTAGTATTCGTCAAATGATGACGTCATACGGTTTGGCGGGAAAATTCCATCGGGTACGTATCGATTCCGGATCCTCCTTGATCGACCGGGCCGTAATAAGATTTAAGTTAAGAGAAAATTACAACTTGCTGCTCATTGTTGTTGAACGAAGGGTTGACGGGAAGCTTACAATAGTAAAACCATCCCCTGGAACCGTTTTAAAGGAAGGAGATATCCTTTATGTGCTTGGTAGTGAGGATATGTGCTTTGCTTTTTCCCAAAATCACAACCTTCGTCAACTCTCTATCCAAATCGATAACAAAACACTCAAATTGATTTATCAGGCTATAGGTGCTGCTGAAGTCATGCTGACACCGGACTCAACATTCATAGGCAAAACCCTCAAAACCAGTCAGTTCCAACAACGCTTCAATGGGCTGGTCATAGGTGTTCGCCGGCAGGGTGAAGCTATTACAGAAAACTTGACCTCACTTTCCCTTACTTTTGGAGATGTCTTGTTGATAAGTTCTGACTGGGAGGGTATTGGCAGGCTAAAAGGATACCGGGATGATTTTCTTGTACTTACCCTTCCTGAAGAGTTTCGCGAAGTAATACCTGGACAAAAGCGCATGCCTTTAGTGGTAGGCATTCTGTCTGCCATGGTCCTGGCGATTCTTACTGGAGCTTTACCTACTGTCACCGCAACCGTGTCTGCTGCCGTGCTCCTGATTCTCACCCGATGTCTGCGCCTGGAAACAATTTACAGGGTAATCAGCTGGCAGACGGTGATATTGATTGCCGCGATTTTACCCCTTGCAACGGCCTTGAACAAATCAGGCGCCTCGGACCTGCTTGCCGATCGCATGACTACCAGCATGGGGTCTTTGGCCCCGATTCTGATGCTCGCTTTTATTTTCATGGCGACAGCATTGGTCGGTTTATTCATTTCCAATACAGCCACGGCTGTTTTAATCGCCCCCATCGCCATTGACGTGGCGCTGAATCTTGGTGTCTCTCCCCATGCCTTTGCAATGACCGTGGCCATTGCCTGTTCGTCAGCCTTTGTAACGCCTGTTTCCACACCCGTAAACTTGCTGGTCCAGGAACCTGGACGCTATGCCTTTATCGATTATGTGAAAGTTGGCCTCCCGATGCAACTGGTTACACTGATCTGCACGGTCACAATCGCCTGGTTCCTTTACCTGAAATAACATGCCACAGGCTCCAATAACCAAAGAATCAATCCATTTCCGGACTTTTTACGAGTCCTTAGATGTCTAAAAAAATAGAATCACACTGCCGGCGATGGTCAGCAAAACATTTGCAAATGCATAAGCTCCTGTATAGCCAAGTGAAGGCATTGGACTGTCGGCCGCTTTGGTAACGACACTGAGGGAGGCACCGCTTGTCATGGATCCGCATATTCCACCGAACAAGAGAACCGGATGAATTTTTAGAATTTTTCTTCCGAAAAAGTAGCCCACTAATATTGGTATTGTAGTTACGGCAATTCCAGCAATTATCAATAGCGGTCCGGCTTGGAGGAACGTCTCGATAATATCAGCTCCTGCACGCAACCCAACACCTGCCATAAACAGCAGGAGGCCAAGCTCCATAAGGATCCATCGTGCTGCATCCGGAAGACGGCCAAATGTCGGTGAGACGCTTCGGAGGTACCCGATAAGCAAACCAGAGGTAAGTAACCCACCTGCTGATCCCAGTCCAATTGAAAGCTGGCCGACACTGATTGCAAACAAACCAAGGATAACTCCAAACGCCAATCCAAAGCAAAAGGTCACCATATCTGTTTCGGCAATCTCACGTTCAACATGCCCCAGCACCTCTCCTAAGTCGTTAATAGCCTCGAGAGTTCCGGTTACATTCAGTATATCTCCTTTACGAATTTTGAGATCTGGCGAGTGGGGCATCTCCATGCGCATTCTTACGACACTTGTAACCACAACTCCGTATTTTGATGCAACTTCCAACTCATAAGGTGATTTCCCGATAACATTCTTATTTATGACTACGATTTGAGCGTTCTGTATTAACTCTGCTACATTGATTGCCGGGGGAATTTCTTCAAGAAATTCACTCTTGGCCAAAATATTAGAATAGTGAGAGGCAGTTGCCAGATTATAAATTTCATCATCTAGCTGAAGATAGTCCCCCTCAGAACCTGGTTCCAAGGGAGAGCCGTTCCTTAAAACCCTTGCTACCGAGATTCTGTCCCAATAATCTTCTACCAATTGCTTTATGGGGATTTTTGTTATTTCTTCACCCACTACCCGAAACGCTCTAACCGAAACGTTTGATGGGTCAATTTTTGAGCCGGATGAACTTTGCTCTTCAAGTTTTTTTGACTCTTTCTGCAGGTCAACACCTAAGAATTGTGGCAGAATTTTTATGATCGCTATCAGGCCAGCGAGCCCAAATATATAGGTAATGGCATACCCGGTGGCAACATTACCGATCATTTCATCAGCGGTTAAACCTTCCGCTGGTAGAACCTGACCACTTCTTAATGCTTCCTGGGCAGCAGCAAGTGTGGGGGAACTTGTCAATCCTCCGGAAAGCAAACCGGCGGACGTTCCCGGAGAAAGCCCCAACAGCTTTGTAGCAACAACAGCAACGGTAAACCCAGTACCCGCAATAACCACAGCAAGTGAGAAATACTTTAATCCATCGGTACGAAGAACATCAAAAAACCGTGGACCTGCCTGGTAGCCTACTGAAAAAATGAAAAGAGCAAATCCGATCGACTGGGCACCAGCACTGATCTCAAATTCATAGTGCCCAAAAAATAATCCAGCAAATAAGACACCTGCTACCGGTCCGAAAGAAAAGCTGCCTATCTTAATATTGCCAATCAGGTAGCCGATACCGAGGATGAGAAACAACATGAAAACAGGTTGTTCGCGCATCAATTCGATCACGTGCATGAATAGACTCATATCTTCCACGATTCACCTCGTACATGATGAAATTAGGCTGGACTTCTTTTTCTTACGCAGATTGAGAAGTATTACTCATTACTATAGAAATATCAAGATAATGGGGTTTAACCATCTGCATGAAAAAGAGAAAAGGGGTTCACAGCTGATTCTAGAAACCTTCAAATTGTCCGGTGCTAGTCTGGCTGGAGCCGAAAAGGAACAGCTTGATAATACGAAATATAACCATGAAAATAACTAAATGGTGGGGTACGGTCCTTTTACATTCTTTCTATTACTCGATCTACCATTCGCCCCCTAATGCCAGATACAAGTTGATACGCTGGTCCAATAGCGCTCTCTTAATTGAAATGAGGTTGCTTTCAGCACTCGTCTGCCGCTGTTGAATATTGAGCACACCAAGTTAATACCTAGTTTCTGGATATTTCCGCATTGTCTTAAGTGACGGCAACGTAGCTTCTATCAGTTAGATGAAATAGTGTCTGATATCATTCGTTTTCGGCTGGATAACAAGAAACATGATATCATTATTTGATTTAACCTCGAACCATTCTGGTCAGCAAAAACACATTGACGGTGGTGTTTGTTTCTAAACCATTGATCAAATCTATAGCGCCTGTTTCTTCTCCGAACGGAGCCAACCAAAGTAAAGATACATCTAACCTATCAGATCAAATGATAGGGCATGCAAAATAAAACTGGCAACCGGCAAAAACGCTGGGGCTTTTTGTCTGAGTTTGTCTGTTGCGAGAAAAACCTATTACTGGTGAAACATGCCGTCAATAGCTTAATGCAAGGTAACGTGTTGTATTTGAATGGTAATTGGCTTTCCTGAGCTGATTATTATCCTAAAATCGCTGCAGTG
>CALZIH010000014.1 GCA_945787305.1 uncultured Desulfobulbaceae bacterium
GGCTTCAACCGGGTTCAACCTTGACAGCAATACTAAACAGATACATATTTCTTGTGTCAGTTACCCCGTACGACATATTCCGACACCTATTGCCAGACTCCTGCTATGCGAATCCTTGTGGTCGAAGATGATAAAAAGATCGGTATGTTTCTTCGCAAAGGACTACGCGAAGCCGGTTACACAGTAGATCTTGCCGAGGACGGTGAAAAAGGGTTAGACCTTTTGACAACCGCCCCTTACGATACTGCTGTGGTCGATCTTATGCTGCCAAAACTTGACGGATTAAGCATGATTGAAACCATCAGAGGACAGGGGCAAACCACACCTATACTTATTCTCAGCGCTAAACGAACAATCGATGATCGAATCAAGGGGTTACAACAAGGCGGTGACGATTATTTGGTTAAACCTTTTTCCTTTGGCGAACTCCTCGCCCGTGTCCAGGCACTTATCCGCAGAGGTTCAGGAAACAATGACCCTAAGATGCTTTTTGCCGGAGACTTGCAAATGGATCTTTTGCAACGAACGGTCAAACGATCGGGACAACCTCTTTCTTTGACAGCTCGTGAATTTTCCCTGTTGGAATACCTACTTCGAAATAAAGGCCGAATTGTTAGTAAAACGACGATCCTTGAAAAAGTCTACGACTATAGCTTTGACCCACAAACAAATGTGGTTGATGTCCTAATCTGTCGACTGCGGACCAAAACGGACAAGGGACATGCAAACAAACTGATCCATACTGTTCGTGGAATGGGCTATGTTCTTAAAGAAGAATAACCTCCTTTATTCACCTAACTTTTTACACTCGTCCCTCTTCTGCCTGCTCTGGTTTTCTCTCTTGTTGCCGGCAGGCATCCTTTCTCTTCGTTATGGAATGCAGCAACTCGATGGGAAATCCTGTACAGAAACCCTTAACTTCTACCTGAGAACTTATCAGCAGCAGGGTATTACCGGCCTGCAAAAGAAAATCTCAACAGCTGCCCATCAAAAAACTATTTTTCTCCACCTGCAGACAAAAAACAATCAACTCTTTCTGGTTGCAGCTCCCCATGGCGATAAAGCCAGCCAATTACCCAATGTATCCGATATCGATGTGCATCAGACCGGAACCTGGCTCCAACTGAACGATCAAGCCCAAGAATATTGGACAATTACATTAAAAAAACTTCCCAACAATACTATCCTCCAGGTTGGTATCAGAACAACAGAGACTGTTATTCTGTATCAGCGCCTGAAAAAAACACTGCTTCTCATCTGGCTATTCATGAGCCCCTTAGCACTGATCCGTGCATGGTTGCTCTTCTTGAATAACCAAAAGAAATTCAGCTTGTTAACTCAAAAAATACATAACACAGCTGGGGTAACAAGCGAATCTGGAGAAGGACGCCAGCAGTTGCTGCCAGGCGAGAAAGGATTGCTTCAGGCTGTGAACCATCTGATTGGGCGTCACCAACTCCTTACACGACAACTTCAGGAGACCATGGATAATGTTTCTCATGACCTGCGCACTCCCGTTACCCGCCTGCGGACGATAGCAGAGTATGGTTTACAGGAAAAAGGCGATGCCGGCCAACTGCGGGAGCGTCTCACCGACTGCCTTGAAGAATCCGATCGCTTACTCTCCATGCTCAACACCATGCTCAGCGTTGCCGAGGCGGAAGCACAAAGCATGGCTCTCAACCTGCAGGCTGTAGATATACGCAATTCCATTGCAGAGGTGGTTGAACTGTACACAATTGTCGGCGAAGAAAAACACTGCTCCCTTGCCGTTGATGATACCGGGCCCGTTATGGCGCTGGTCGACCAAAACCGTATCGGTCAGGTCTGGGCAAACCTTGTTGACAATGCGATTAAATACGGCGCTTCAGAAGTACGGATTCATCTACAGCAGGAAAAAGATCAGGCAGTTATTACAATCAGCGACAATGGAATGGGTATTTCAGAGACAGAAAGAGAGCTAATCTGGAACCGTCTCTTTCGTGGCGACCGCAGCCGCAGTCAACCGGGACTGGGTCTTGGCCTCACCCTGACAAACGCTATCGTTAAAGCTCATTCGGGAACAATTACAGTACAGAGCAAACTCAATTCCGGTACGGTTTTTACCATTGCACTGCCCCGCACTCATGGATCGTAGTGACAAAACTTCTGCAACACCACCCTTCAACACCTGCTGTACAGTTACATAGAGGTCGATTTACAGGTCGAGATTGTATACTCAACCAATCGAACTTGCTCATTTTTTCCCAATCATTACAGCTTTGTAATATAACGGAAAGATTTTGGTAAGGTTATACGGTTAGAGTGCATTGAGCAGGAACGACAATACGCAATTCTTCTCACACCAGAAAGGACACACCATGACAACAGAATCCGTAATCCCAGCCTCTTCAGCCCCCTTGCCTGATGCCGTTGCAGGGCATATGGACAGGTCTGCTTCGATCCAGGAAATCAATGCGTCCGTAAAAGCTGCATCGGCTTGGCTACCGCTATTAAAAACGGAGATGAGTCGTGCAATTATCGGTCAGCAATATCTCATTGACAGGCTGCTGATCGGCCTGCTGGCCGGAGGTCATATCCTGCTTGAAGGGCTTCCCGGCCTGGCCAAGACATTATCGATCAAGACCTTGTCGACCGTTATTTCCACGGATTTTCGCCGCATTCAGTTCACCCCGGACATGTTACCGGCTGACATTATAGGTACGGAAATCTACAATCCCCGAGATACCAGTTTTGTGGTCAAACAGGGCCCGATCTTTGCGTCAATGGTTCTGGCCGATGAAATAAACCGAGCGCCATCCAAGGTACAATCGGCATTGCTGGAAGCCATGCAGGAGAAACAGATTACCATCGGTGAACAGAGTTTCTCACTTCCTGAACTTTTCCTTGTTATGGCGACCCAGAACCCCATTGAACAAGAGGGCACCTATCCCCTGCCCGAGGCACAGATAGACCGATTTATGCTTAAGGTGGTGGTGGACTATCCGAGCCAGGAAGAAGAACGTCAAATTCTTGACGCTGTCCAACACACGGATTCAAAAGTTACGGTTCAGCCGGTTATTGCACCGGAAGACATTCTTGCTGCCAGGAAGGTGGTCGATACCGTATATCTCGATGAACGGATTAAAGATTATATCGTCTCCCTGGTTTTTGCTACCAGGTCACCCGAGCTTTTCAACCTTGATCTCAAAGGATATATAGAAACAGGCGCCTCGCCCAGGGCAACGATCAACCTCAAAGTGGCTGCCAGATGCATGGCCTTTCTCAACGGACGAGGTTACGTCATTCCCGATGATATCAAGGAGTGCGCATTAGACGTCCTGCGCCATCGCATTCGTATAAGCTACGAGGCCGAGGCCGAAGATATCACCAGCGAGGATATTATCCGGAAAATCCTTGATACCGTTCCTGTCCCTTGAATACATGCAGTGCACAACCCAGGGATTTGGACCATAACAACAGGCCATACATGAATCATTTCCGTTCTACATTGGGCAGGGCTCGGACATGGAACAACAGCTGACAAAGGAAATACTAAAAAAAGTTCGCCAGGTCGAAGTACGAACCCGACGACTGGTGGATGATACCCTGGCTGGCAGCTACCACTCCGTTTTTAAAGGAAGGGGTATGAATTTTGACGAGGTGCGAGAATATGTTGCCGGCGATGAAATTCGTACCATTGACTGGAATGTTACAGCCCGTACCGGTGTCCCCCATGTAAAGAAATTCACCGAAGAACGGGAACTGACGATCCTGCTGATGATCGACGTCAGTGAATCAGGCCTGTTTGGTTCCGGTACCCAATCCAAAAGAGAGTTGATGGCTGAGCTTGGTTCGGTGCTGGCCTTTTCAGCGGTTCGCAACAATGACAAGGTCGGACTTATCCTTTTTTCGGATTTCGTCGAACTCTATATTCCACCCAAAAAAGGTCGCTCCCATATCCTCCGTGTCATCAGGGAAATCCTCTTTTTTCAACCCGAAGGCCAAGGTACGGACATCGGCGCGGCGCTGGATTTTGTCAACCGGATAACCAAGCGCAAGTCGGTTACGTTTCTCATTTCCGACTTCTGCCTGCCAGTTGACTTTACAGATAACCTGACGACACTTGCTCCGAAATTACAGCTCACCGGTCGCCGGCACGATCTTATCGCAATAAAGGTCACTGACCCCAGGGAACATGCATTGCCGGAAGTCGGCTGGATTACGCTTGAGGATGCGGAAACCGGAGAGCAGATTCTTGTCAATACCAATGATGAATGGACCCGAAAGGCTTATGCCAACCTGGCCGCAGATCAACAGGAGCAGTTCAGAAAAACCGCCCTCAGTAGTGGAATCGACCTGCTTGACCTTTCAACGGAGAGTTCCTACATCAGCACCTTGATAGGATTTTTTCACTCCCGGAAAAGGAGACTTGCCCGATGAAGCCCTTGCCCGTTTTTTTCATTATGTGTTATTTTCCGGCGGTCGGTCTTTTGGCAGCTACGGCACCCTCTCCCCCTTCTCATTCGCTTGCCACGCCGAACATATCAGACATCCGGGATATCAAGGAAATCATACCGCTTACCAATGGTAATCCTCTATGGTACTGGTTTGGCGGCGGTATATTTCTACTCCTCCTGCTTACCGTTTTGTTCTTGTATCTGAAAATAAATCGCCGGCCAAAGAAGCAACCGGGTTTGCAGGCCCATGAAAAGGCATTGACAGCTCTTAAATCGGTACGATCTCTCATGACTCCTGAACAATCGAGGGTATTTGCGATCGCAATGGCTGATACTCTCCGTCAATATATCGAAGAACGATTCCAACTCGCTGTATACAATCAGACGACCAGAGAATTTTTGTGTAACCTTATGGCAACTCCAGGCGGCATACCAGCTTCACTAGAGCATCATGAAGAGATGTTACGCGATTGGATGAACCATTGTGACCTGGTCAAGTTTGCCCGATACCGCTTAACGGCACATGAGATGGAGCAGATGTACAGCTCAGTCACTGACTTCATTGCCGCTACACAGCCAGGAGATGTTCAACAATGAATGAGCTCCGTTTTGTCTATCCTCACCTTCTCTGGTTACTGGCGATTCTGCCGTTACTTCTTTTCTGGCGGGGAAGAAGTGGGCCTGCCCCTTCCCTTGTTTTCTCTTCCACATCGGTTGCCCGTATCATTGCAAAAGGAAAAAACACCAGGATAGGAAAGGTCCCCATACTTCTCAAGATATTTGCCCTGGCTCTGCTTATCATCTCTTTGGCTCGACCTCAGTATGGCAACACCACCACCGAAGTTGAAGCATCCGGTATTGATATTCTTCTGGCAATGGATGTGTCCGGCTCCATGGAGGCTCAGGATTTCAGTCTTAATGGACGGCCTGCAAACCGGCTTGATGTTGTTCAATCAGTGGTTGCCCGGTTTATCAAGGACCGCCCCAATGACCGAATAGGGCTAGTTGCATTTGCCGGTCGACCGTACCTGGTCTGCCCGTTAACCCTGGATCACGACTGGCTGCAAAAAAGGCTGGATTCCCTGAAAACCGGTATGATTGAAGATGGCACCGCCATCGGTTCAGCCATTGCCTCCGGAGTCAACCGCCTGCGGGACCGTAAGGCGAAATCACGGATACTTATCCTGCTGACCGACGGCATGAACAATGCCGGTAAAATAGCCCCACTTACCGCAGCAGAGGCTGCTGAAACCCTGAGCATCAAAGTATATACCATTGGCGCCGGAACCCGCGGCGAAGCACCTATGCCCGTGAGGGATCAATTCGGACGAAAACGCATGATGCGTGTTCAGGTTGACATTGATGAAGATACGCTCCGGCAGGTAGCAGATCGCACCGGGGCACAATATTTTCGCGCCACAGATACCCGTTCGCTTGAAAATATTTACAAAGAAATAAATAAACTAGAAGCTACAACTCGAAAAATCAAACATTTTTCAGATTTTCGCGAACTGTTCTCCTATACGGTAATGGGGGCGCTCTTGCTGCTCATTTCCGCTATCGTTTTCACGGGGAAAAGGTTGCCCTGACCTGAACCGATTATGCCTCTTCAATTTGCTCAACCCTACTGGATAATTATTGGACTCATAGCCTGTCTGCTCGTGGCAGGATACTTACAAATTGCCGCGACCAAACGTCGGCGTGCGCTTGCCCTTTTCGCCGCTCCCAGAATGTGTAGTACATTAACACGGAACGTTTCCCATCTACGACGGAAGATCAAAAATGCATTCTTTCTGTCTGCCCTGCTCTGTTGTTTTTTTGCCCTTGCCCGACCACAATATGGTGAAGAATGGATAGAGGTTAAACAGAAAGGCATCGATATCCTGATTGGCGTCGACACCTCCCAGTCGATGCTCGTCCAGGATATTCAACCAAACCGGCTGCAACGGGCCAAGCTCGCGATAAAGGATTTTGTTACCTCCCTCACAGGTGACCGAATCGGTTTGATGCCTTTTGCGGGAACATCTTTTTTGATATGCCCCCTGACCACAGACTATGCTGCCTTTAATGAGACCCTAGATACCCTGTCGCCCGAGAGTATACCCTTAGGAGGAACCAACCTTGCCGAGGTCATAACGTCAGCAGGCAAAATCCTGGCTGGCGATGTAAATCATAAAATTCTCATCCTGGTTACCGATGGTGAAGACTTGAAAGGTGAAGCCTTGAAGGCTGCACAAAAGGCAGCCGATCAAAAGATGACCATTTACACTGTGGGGGTAGGAACACCCGAGGGAGAACTTATCCCGGATACGGAAGGCAATCAGGGGGCATTCATCAAGGACGGATCAGGGAATTTTGTCCGCTCCCGGCTGGATGAAACGACACTGACTAAAATTGCTGAAATCACCAATGGTCTGTATGTCCCCCTTGGGAATACAGGTCAGGGTTTTGCCACCATCTACCAACAGAAATTGGAACTTGTACCCAAAGAAGAACACCAAGAACGAATGCAGAGCCTTCCTATTGAAAGATTTTATTGGCCTCTTACATGCGCCCTTGTCCTCTTGGTTGCCGAATTTCTGTTATCGGGCCGAAAACCAACAAAATCCTTTCGACTTCCCGGCATCAAGACGGCAGGAAGAAGATTGTTTAACCGTAAAGAATTACTTATTGTATTGCTCTTCCCACTCTTTAGTCTTCCTGGAAACGCCAATGGTTTGACCGCCGATGAGCTCTTTCGATCCGGAGCGTTTGCTCAGGCAGAACAAGAATACACAAAAGAGCTGGACAAAGAACCGGGGAATGCAGCACTTCTCTATAACCTTGGTGGTACGCAATACAAACAAAAGGAATATGCCAAGGCAATCGCTTCCTTTGATCAAGCGTTGCAAACCGATGATCTCGGGTTACAAGCTAAAAGCTATTATAACCTGGGTAATGCTCGATATCGTCTTGGCCAGGCCACCCTACAAACAGACACTGAACATACCCTCGAGCTCTACCAACAGGCTATCGCCGCTTATGAAGGGAGTCTTGCTTTAAACCCGGACGACAAAGATGCCTCGTACAACCTTGATCTTGTGCAAAAAGAGTTAGACAAGCTCAAACAACAGCAGCAGGAAAAAAATCAGCAAGAGCAAAATAATCAAGAAAACAACAAAAATCAGGATAAAGAGCAACAGGATACAAACGGAGAAGAGCAACAACAAGACGAACAGCAGGATAACAACCAAGACAAACAATCCCAGGAGCAAAGCGATCAGGGAGCCCCTCAAGAGAGTAGCAGCACCATGGAAGAAAATTCAGCTGAAAGCAATACGAATGAAGACAAACAAGACAACAGCCAGGCTCAAAATCAGAAAGAACAGGAAAAGAGCGGGGAGATGGATACTGCTACAAATGGCGTAACAGACAAACAGGAAGAACAAAATGAGAAAGCTGAGGCAATGAGCTCAGCAGACAAAAAAAGAAGACAACAGGGAAAGATGACCGTCCAGGAGGCTGATAGCCTTCTGGATGCACTGCAAGAGGAAGAAGGGAGATTGGACTTTGTTCCACAAAACCCAGGCAATAATCAGGAACAACCTCTAAGGAACTGGTAATGAACTTCATTTCTTCCCCGGATATCCCCGGACAGATAGAAAAAAGAATTATGAGAGAACAGTCGACTTTAATCCCCAATAGAGTCCAACGCGGCAAACTCTATTTGCAAGCCCAACCATTGAGGTTTTGGCAACGCTCCCCGGTACTTGCCCTCTGTGCCCTTCTTTACGCATTACTTATGCCGGCTTTTCTATTGGGTGCCGAGGTCTCTGTTGTAGCTGAACTCAATGTACGACATATTCCACTAGATCAGGCCGCGCTCCTCACCGTAACTGTACAGGGAAGTAATAGTGCTCGCCTGGAGGAGCCCAGCGGTGATGGACTCCAGTTTATGTATAAGGGACAAAACAGCCAGATGCAATGGATCAATGGCAAGGCTTCGTCCTCGGTGGCTTACGTTTATATGGTCGAGGCAGACCAACCGGGAGAACATACAATTGAGCCGATTACAGTCCGTATTAACGCAAAACAATATACAACAGAACCAATCACCTTTACCGTCCTCCCAGTCGCCACCCCCACTGTGCCGCCTTCCAATAAACAAGGCGGAAAATCGGTTCAGCCGCCTTCTTCGACCAGGTTACGTTCCGAAGAGGGAGGTAAAATTGGTTTTATGCGGATAATCCCCGAGAAAAAAACAATCTATTCCGGGGAACGGCTCTCTTTTACTATTAAGGCACTGTTCCGGCAGGGCATCAGGGCCTCAATCAAATCAAACCCCAGGTTAACTGACGGCAACTTTATTGTTGAGCACCTGGATGACAAACCGAAACAAAGCGAGGAGGTTATAGAGGGCATTCCCTATACGCTGGTTTCCTGGCAGGGGACATTGTCAGCGATTAAGCAAGGGGTCTTCCCCATGGAAGTGGAAATGGATGCCAAACTCCTTGTCAAAGCAAAACGACAGCGCCCCTCATCAAGGTTCGGCTCATCCATGTTCAATGATCCGTTTTTCGATGATTTCTTCAGTGGCTTCAGCCAGAAAGACATTACGCTGATCAGTCCCAAGCAAAGCATTGAGGTGCTTGACCTCCCCGAGAAGGGAAAACCGACAAATTTCAGCGGTGCAATAGGCACTTTCAGTCTCGCGGTCAATGCTCAGCCCAAAACAATACAACCAGGCGATCCTATCACCTTAAAAATGATGATCCAGGGTACCGGAAATTTTGACAGGGTCAAGGCACCGGCTTTTCCGGAGAACAACAACTGGAAGACCTATCCTCCTTCCTCCACAACAGACGATTCTACAACGATTGGGACAAAAAAAGAATTTGAACAAGCCATTGTACCTGTCCATCAACAAGTATCAGAAATTCCACCGCTCCATTTTTCTTATTTTGATCCCAAGCTCAAGAGCTATATCACCCTCAGCAGTGATCCCATTTCCATAACGCTGTTAGGTACAGCGCAAACAGCCGGCCAACAGAATACGCCACAGCAACAAGAGCGGCTACAGGAAAAAGTAAACCTTGAACACCCTGTTACCGATTCGGTCATGCTTCCAATTCATACCGAATTGGGTACAACAATTCGCTCCCTGTTACCGCTTTATCAAAGGGGATGGTTTCAAGTAATCCTGGCCTTCAGCTTGTTTTTCCTGTTGCTTGCAACCCTGCTTTTGTGGCGTTCACATACATATAATGGGGACCCCTCTCGCAGAGAGCGACAGATTTTGCTTAAAGAGTTACAAGGAGAAAGAACACAAGCGCAACTCGCCAGGGAAAACAACGACAGCAGAGAGTTCATTGCTCTCTGCCGGCGGATACTCCAGAAACGATTTGGCCACATGTGGCGGCTTGAACCACAGGCATTGAGTGCAGCAGATTTTGATCGGCAACTGGGCAAGGATTCTGATATTGCGACTATATTTCGAAAAACCGAAAATACCGCTTATACAGGAGAAACAATGACGCCACAGGAAATGGAACAGGTTTTAGAGAACATAGATAAGGAAATAAGTAAGATATGAGATATACGCGGCATACATTGCTCAAAGGCTTCCTGGCCGTTGCAGTGACCATTTCGATTGCAGCAACGGCCTTATCCGGTCAGTCTGAGGATTTGTTTGAACAAGGAAATCGTTCTTATACAACAGGGAATTTTGTCAAAGCAGTACAGCATTACCTCGATATTGCCTATCAACAAGGCGTATCAGCGTCCCTGCTGTACAACCTTGCTAACAGTTACTCAGCTTTAGGGGAAACCGGGGAAGCGATCCTTACTTATGAACAGGCACTGCGCATCAACTACCACGATCGGGACATTCGAACCAACCTTGCCGGAATCCGGAAACAAAACGGCCTCTACAACGAAGCCCAACCCTTATGGCAACGACTACCCTATCTCCTCAGTCCAAATCAATGGATGCTGGTTTCCGGGATTTCCATGCTTTTTTATAGCCTTTGTCTGCTTACCCGGGGAATCGTCAGTATATTTACTTATGCAGTGAGAAAAAAAGACCTTTATTTTCATATAATCCGGTATACCTCGGTTGTAGCACTGCTCTTGGTCGCGCTCTCACTTCCAGCGGCCGTATATGGATTTCGAAACTGGGATGACGCCGTCGTTCTGGTTGATTCCCGATTGCAAATTTCCCCTTTTCCTGAGGCAGCATCAGCAGGGACAATCAGGGAGGGAAGAATCGTACGGCCTGTAAAACGGCATAACAACTATATATTGGTCACCGATCACAGTGGACGCAAAGGGTGGCTCAACCAGCAACACGTGGGGTTTATCAAAGAGCTGCCGGGCGAGGTCAAGGAAACAATACAATAAATGCTCTACAGGGTGCCTACATTATTCAGCTGCTCAAGAAGAAGTCGCAGGATTTTTATAATCAACAAACCGCTCCTGCACCGCCTCCATTTCCTTACCTGAGAGCAACGGCGGCTCACCAACCTGCAGGGCCTGGACATACACTCGGGCAAGGTTCTCCACTTCAAGCGCAAGAGCGAGCACCTCTGCAAGCTCCCTTGCAAAGCAGACCATACCGTGATGTGCCAACAGACAGGCGGTGCGCCCCTTATCCAAAGCGGTCAAGGCGTTAAGGGAAAGCTCTCTGCTACCGAAAAGCGCATAGGGCGCACAGGAAATGGAGTCGCCTCCGGCCATGGCTACCATATAATGATACGGAGGAATGTCACGTTCAAGGCAGGCCAGGGTAGTACACCAGGGGGGGTGGGCATGGAGAATGGCCCCGGCCTCTGGTCTGCTTGCGTAAATATCCCGGTGTAATTGCCATTCGGATGAAGGCCGGCGCAAACCGGAAAGAACCTCTCCATCCATGCCCACAAGGACAAGATCAGCAGCAGAGCATTGATTATAGGCAAGGGCTGATGGTGTAATCACAAATCCATTTTCCGACCGAAAACTGAGGTTTCCTGATGCGCCGAGGTTGAGTCCTTCCCTGTTCATGGTAAGGGCTGTCTCCAACAGGGAGGTTCGGCGTGAGTGGTCAAGCATTATCGTTTCTCCGGGTAAAGGGAAAGGAGCCCTTCGCTGCTTGCCGCACAGACACCACGCTCGGTAATGAGCCCGGTGACCAAACGAGCCGGAGTCACATCAAAGGCGGGATTAAGGGCCGGGGTGGTTTTCGGGGCAATATGTACCCCCTCAACTTTGTCGCCATGAAGGCCCTGGACAAGTAACACTTCCTCCTGCGAACGCTCCTCTATGGGAATCCCTCCAACACCGTCTGTTACCTGCCAGTCAATGGTTGACCCTGGCAAAGCCACATAAAAGGGAATTTGATTATCAAAGGCAGCAAGGGCCTTGAGGTAGGTGCCTATTTTATTGCAAACATCACCGCTGGCTGCTGTCCGATCCGTTCCAACGATACAGAGATCAACTTGACCGTGTTGCATGAGGTGGCCGCCGGCATTATCCACAATAAGGTGATGATCGATACCCGCAGATACAAGCTCCCAGGCCGTCAAATGTGCACCCTGGTTTCTGGGCCGTGTTTCATCAACCCAGACGTGAACGGGAACCCCATCCTGATGGGCACGGAAAATAGTTTCAAGGGCCGTTCCCCAATCGACCGTAGCCAGCCAGCCAGCATTACAATGGGTTAAGATGTTGACAGGCTCTTTCTTTTCCTTTTTATCCAGGATAGCCTTGATCAGGGCAGCGCCATGCTGTCCGATAGCCGCATTGGTCAGCACATCTTCCTCGCAGATCGCAGCTGCTGCCTCATAAGCTTTCTCTACCCGCAGTGATTCGGCAATGGGGGTGAGCAGGCGAAGCATCCTCTCTACCGCCCAGCGCAGGTTAACAGCCGTTGGACGACAGTCGACAAGGGTCTGTGCTATTTTTTCAAGTGCATGGTTGTCTGTTCCCTCGTGGAGGCCGAGGCAAAAACCATAGGCTGCCGTCGCCCCGATCAACGGTGCCCCTCGAACCAACATATCACGGATAGCTGTTGCAGCGGCATCTAAACTGCTCAATTGGACCACTGAAAACTCATGGGGCAGTCTGGTCTGATCAATTATTTCAACCTGTCGCCCATCCTCAGCCAACCAGATAGAACGATACGGTGTTCCGTTTACATCCATTATCTTTCCCTCAAAGCATTCATCTTTTCACTTCCCGGTTTGTAGCCGTATACAAAGCGCTCTTTATCCCCATTGGTGGTTCTTTACAATGCGGCTGATAAAAATATTCTGTAACTCTTCCTGTCCAAAAACGTTATATTTGAAGTTCACCCTGGTAAACATTACGATCAATGAAAAATATTTCAGCTCAGACCTCTATCCCAAGAAAGAAATATTCCACACACCAGTGACGGAAAAACAGTGATACTATATCCGTAGATGCCAGCCCAACATAGCGTTTTATAGCAAGGTTCACATCCATTTTTACCTGCCCCCAACGAAAAGGATCAAGAAAAAGAGGTGCCTGATATTGCTGCGGCCTCCATCTATCACGAAATACACCCCTAGCTTTCAGGACTCAGCCAAGATGGGTGATTTTTTTCTCCCTTGATGCCTGGATTTTTTCTTTTCTGTGATATATCCTTTATGAAGGACCAGTTGAAAAATCGATACGTCCTTTTCATTCTTTTAAACATAAAATCATGGACAAGACCACCGATCCCTATAAGCCACTCAACCAGCTCAAGGTTTCAGGTAATTTACCTGTCATGCCGCAAATCCTCGTGCAGTTGATTGATGCCTGCCACCAACCGGAAGTCAACCTGCGTCAAGTCAGCAAACTGGTTGAGAAGGATGCCGCACTCGCCGCGAAGGTCCTGCAACTTTGCAACTCCGCCTTTATCGGTGCGCGTTCCACCTTCACGGATATTCAACAGGCCGTCATTTACCTTGGCGCAAACACAATAAAAAACCTGGCTATCAGCGTCTCCGTCCAACAGGTTTTTCGTCGTATAGAGACCAACGGCCTGCTGAACATTGATCGATTCTGGTACCACTCCTATCAAAACGCTATTCTTGCCCGTCGGATTGCAGAGCTCGTTGCCTATCCAAATCCCTCCGAGGCTTACCTTGCCGGCCTGTTGCATGATATCGGCAAACTGCTCCTGTGGATGGCTTTTCCAGGAAAATACGCGCCACTGCTTCTTAAGGGTGTTCGTTGTCATAATGGTCGACTCGCCTTTCTTGAACAGGAAAAGCTGCATATTAACCATTGTGATGCCGGGGCTTGGCTCATCCAGCAGTGGGGTCTACCGTCACTCATACACGACGCTATAAAATACCATCACCACCCTGCCGATGAGGTTGAACAAGGCCTTCCTCTTACACGAATTGTCTCTCTTGCCGACCTGATAAGCCACAGCGACAATCCGGAACAGGAATGCAATGAAGTTGCCTCTCAATTCTTCCGGCTTAAACTTGGTCAAATAGAAAAATTACAGGAAGGCGTAGAGGAGCAAATTCAAGATGTTGCGCACCAGCTCGGCATCCGAATTCCAAAACGCAGCTCCTCAACGCTTGAAGCCGAACCCGAGAGTGACAGTATACACAAAGAAACGTCCACCGGTTTGATAAGCCGAATACGCGACATCACCCAGCTTTCAGGCTTCCTAGACAACCTGCTCCAAGCAAAAGATCCGGACCATATCGCCCGTGTTTTGGAACAAAGCCTTAAAATTCTCTTCAATGAGGAGCGATGCCTGTTTCTGCTTTTTGATCAGAAGAAGAACGAACTCCGTGGCTTCACTTCAAACGATAATATACTGCTGCAGGCAGCAGGATCCATTCGCATTGACCTTGAGCATCACAAAAAAAGTCTGCCCGGCTGTGCAATCGATTTACGTCACCTCCTGCACTCCTTTATGAAACGTCCGGAAGAGGAAGCCAACCTGCTCGATACGCAATTGACAGGCCTGTTAGGTACCGAAGGTATGGTTATAGTCCCCATGAACTATAAACAGCAGCCCGTCGGTCTTATTGTTATAGGTGTTTCCGAGAATGGGCACCGCGGTTTGATCAGCCACTCAACCCCATTGCAGCTACTTGGGACCCAGGCGGCTGTCGGTCTTTTCATGCACCAGTGGCAGGAACAACAAGCTGAGCGCATAACGACCGAACGCCTTGAAGCGGCAGGCATGATTGCCGGTAAGATTGCCCATGAAATAAATAACCCCTTGGCTATCTTGCGCAATTATCTAAAAATACTAGAATTGAAAATTGAAAAACAGGAGGAAATAAGTGAAGAACTGGCCATTATTGACAAAGAATTCGAACGAATAGGCCAACTCACCCATCAATTGCGAGATATAGCAACTTCAAGGCAGCAACCGCATTTTCAAAAAGTAGACCTCAATCAAACCATCGATGAAGTACTACAGCTCTACAGAGCTGCCCGACTTAGCGAAAGTGAAATTATCCTCGAATTTCAACCCGACGAAGACATTGATTCGCTGGAAACAGACAGCAATGGTTTGAAACAGATCCTAACAAATCTCATCAATAACGCCATTGATGCCCTGGAATCTCAGGGCACTATCACAGTAACGACGGCTGCCAATAGAAATCAGGAAGTAATCGAGGAGGTTATCATCACTATCCACGACACCGGTTCAGGCATAGATGACAACGTAAAGGACACCCTCTTTCAGGCTGGAACCACCTCAAAAGGCGGCGGTCATAGTGGTCTTGGCCTGGCAATTGTCGATAGAGCAGTCAAAGAACTTGGTGGTTCCATTACCCTTGCCCCTTCTCCCGAAGGCACTACATTTCATGTTTCCCTTCCCGCCCAACACTTTTGAACATTTTTTCTCTAAAAAAATGCATTTTACTTTTGACATTCTATACGGCATAGTGTTCAATTATTCTTAGCTGTTAGACACAAGGTAAGGCATAATTCGCTTTTTTTCCGGCTTTCCGTTTTCTCTAACACCAAATGGGCATAAATAATAGATGGGGTATTCCGTTCTTCTCATAGATGACGAACCGAACTTCTGCACCAGCCTGAAAATGTTGCTCGGTGCCGACAATTACAGTATTGAAATTGCCCATTCCGGCCAGGAAGCACTTTTCCACCTTGAAAAAAACCAATACGACGCTGTTCTTCTTGACCTTGGTCTTCCCGATATCAGCGGACTCAAGCTGGCTAAAATCCTCAAAGAAAAATACCCCGATACCGTTGTCATCATCCTTACCGGTCTTGCAACCCTTGAAAACGCCATAGACTCATTGCGCGGCGGGGTCTATGATTACCTGAGAAAACCTTTTGATCCTGAACAATTGCTCCGGACTCTTGCTCGCGGCATAGAACATAAACAGCTGGAGCGACGACTGCATAACAGTGAAAAACGATTTCGTCAGCTTGCCAGAGCAACCTGGGAAGGTATCATCATCTACGAAGCGGGAAACCTGCTGCAGGCAAACAGCCAGCTTTGTGCAATGTTTGGATACGAGGAAAGGGATCTTATCGGAAACCAGATCTTCGACGTGTTACTGGATCGAAATTCTATCCGCGCCATCCATCTCCAATCCGGACCGGAAACCATCGGGCCATTCGAGGCTATCGGTATCCGCAAGGATAAAAGTCGCTTTCCCGTAGAAATACGAGTCAAGAAAATTGATTACTCCGGCCGATCCGCTCAAGTTGCCGCAATTCGCGACGTAACGACCAGTCGAAAGGCCATGGAAAAGCAGCTTGCGCTGCAAGAGAAACTTGCTGATGCAAAACGCATGGAGGCCCTGGGCCTGATGGCAGGATCGGTTGCCCATGACCTCAACAATATCATGGCCGGCATTATAACATACCCGGAATTACTCCTGATGGACCTGGCAGAGGACTTCACCTACCGTGATGAGATCAAAATGATCCGTGATGCCGGTAAGCGGGCTGCAGCTGTTGTCAGCGACCTCTTGACCGTTGCCCGGGGAGCAAGCTGCAAAAAAGAGATCCACAACTTCAACGTCCTTGTTTCGGGTTACGTCAACTCTGTTGAGTGTAAAGAAATCTGCTCACGTTATCCGGGCCTGAAAATCACCTCGGAAATGGACAGCCAGCTCCTTAACACATCCTGTTCTGCCGTCCATATCACCAAGTCAATCATGAATCTGGTCAATAACGCTGCCGAAGCCATTGGAGAGAACGGCAGAATCACGATCAGGACCAGTAACTGTTATGTGGAATCGCCGATTGAAGGATACGAAAGAATAGAAGTTGGTGAATACGTCTTGCTCCAGATAGAGGACGATGGACACGGAATTTCCCCGCAGGATCTTCCTCATATTTTCGATCCATTTTACAGCAAAAAAGTCCTGGGGCGCAGTGGAACCGGATTAGGGTTGGCTGTGGTTTGGAACACCGTCCATGACCACGGTGGATACTTTGACCTCAAGAGCAGTGAACGTGGAAGCACGTTTTTCCTCTATTTCCCGGTCAGCCATGAGGAAACAAGGGGAATTATCCAGGTACCGTCCATGGATAAATGCTTGGGACGTGGTGAGCGGATTCTGGTTGTTGATGACCAGAAAAGTCAGCGTGAAATAGCTCAACGGCTACTTGCCCGACTCGGTTATGACGTGCACACTGTAGGCAGTGGAGAAGAGGCTGTTGAGTTTGTCAAAGAAGAAGCGTTTGACCTGGTGATGCTCGACATGATAATGGATCCCGGCATTAACGGATGCGAGACCTATAAACGTATAAAACAGTATTCACCTGGCCAGAAGGCCATCATCGCGTCCGGCTACTCAAGTGCAATTGATATTGCGAAAGCAAAAGAGCTCGGTATAAATTACTTCATTAAAAAGCCTTATTCTCTCCATGATCTCAGTCAGACCCTGAGACTTGAAATTTCCTGAACGCTCCTTTACTTTTCATTTTTCAGTCTTAATTTAAATGCTGCCAGCGTCCTGAAGGTTAAGCAGCCGACAGGTCACACCTTTGCCGTTTTTCGGAGACTCTTTGTGAAAAAAGTATTAACCGCTCTTGCCGTCCTCTGTACATGGGGCTGGAAAGCTCTTAGTAGCGGAGCAACCGTCGCTATAAATCTCGTTTTTCTCATCTCAATTGTAATCTTTGTCAGCTTGTTCTTTTTTCATCCGGCAACAAAGGTTCCCAATGGTGCGGCACTCCTTCTTGCCCCTGAAGGTAATATAGTCGAACAACGTTCCGCCATGGATCCCATGGCCAGAGTGATCAATAAACTTGCCGGTGGATCTGTCCACGAAGAGACACCACTGCAGGATATCCTTGATGCTATTCAGGCCGCTTCCATGGATGATCGTATAAAAATGTTGGTTGTTTCACCTTCTCGGCTTAAAAATGCCGGATTTAACCAATTGCGTGACATCGGCCTGGCCATTGAGCGATTCAAGGACAGCGGCAAAATTGTCATTTCCGCCGACAATGCGTACAGTCAAGGCCAATACTATCTTTCCGCCTATGCCGACGAGGTCTACTTGAACCCGATGGGCAAGATTGACCTTCATGGACTTGGCGTTTTCAGACTGTACTTCAAAGAGTTACTAAATAAACTTGACGTTCAGTTTCATGTTTTCCGGGTGGGGACTTTTAAGTCGGCTCTTGAGCCTTTCCTGCGCGACAACATGTCGCCTGCTGCGAAAGAGGCGAATCAACAGTGGCTCACACAGCTCTGGACAACCTTTTGTCAGGACATAGGAAAACAACGGGGCCTGACTGTCGAGATCATTAACAATTTCATCGACACGCTGGATGTTTCCATGCAGAAAGCCAACGGTGACGGGGCTCTCATGGCCTTAAATTCGGGCCTTATAGACGGAATCAAAACCCATCGACAACTTGAAGACTATCTCAGCAGCATCGTGGGAAGAGAAGAAGATGGAACTGGATTCAAACATATATCGCTGTATAATTACCTGCAGACAATTACCCCCTCCTACTCTAATCGGGATGCAGACAGCCCTGCTGTCGGTATCATTGTCGCTGAGGGTGATATTGTTTCCGGAGAGGGGAGTGTTGGCCAGATCGGGGCGGATGTGCTTCTTCAGCAAATAGAGCAGGCCCGTCAGGACAAGAACATAAAAGCCGTTGTCCTGCGCATCGACAGTGGTGGTGGCAGCGCCTTTGCCTCTGAACTCATCCGGCAGGAACTGCTTCTTACTCGTGAGGCCGGAAAACCCGTCGTTGTTTCCATGGGCTCTCTCGCAGCCTCTGGAGCATACTGGCTTTCCGCAGATGCGGATGCAATCCTGGCCTCTCCGGTTACCTTGACCGGTTCCATTGGCATATTCGGCGCATTACCTACCTTTGAAAAATCACTGGCACGCGCTGGAGTGTATAATGACGGCATAGGAACGACATCCATTGCCAGCGGCCTTTCTCCCACAAGAAAGCTCGCCCCCACCCTCTCCAGGGTTCTCCAGCTCAGTGTCGAGCAAGGGTACCGACAGTTTATTTCCATAGTCGCCGAGGGAAGGAAACTACCCATCTCCCGCGTAGAAGAGGTCGCCGAAGGAAGAGTATGGGACGGAAAAACAGCAATGGCAATAGGACTTGTCGATGACACCGGTTCACTGCAAGACGCCGTTGCCCGAGCCGCTGAACTGGCAGGCCTGGAGATAGCTAACGGAATATACATCGACACCCCCACTCCCTTGCTCAGTCGGCTGCAGCAACTCGGCACCGCGACACTCAAGACCATGCAGAAAAAACAGCCATTTCCTTCGGCTTTACAGGTGCTGATGGAGCAAACCAGACTCCCGTTAAGCTTTCTTTACCAACAGCCTGACCCGGCAAACCTATACACCCATAGCCTGCTTTTTCCTGCGACAATTGATTTTTAAACAGCGCCCTGGTATATATTTATTTTCAAACAACAATTACAAACCGCTTGTCGGTTAGAACGTTCTCTACATCCTGATCTGAAACGGAGATGTATTATGCGACAGATGTTAACGCTTATCATCCTTGTAAGCTCTGCGTTGTTATCATTCCAGCCGACCATGGCAAGTGAGCCGCTGATCGTTACTGGAAATCCGGAAGCTCCTCCCGTTGTCTGGGAAAAAACAGGCAAGCTGGTCGGTGTCGGCCCCGAGGTTGCGACCCGCATCCTTGACAGCCTCCAGGTACCTTTCATCATCAAGCCCACCGGTAAATGGGAGCAGGTTCAGGAAAACGCCAAGAACGGTAGCGTTGATATGATTGTGTCCGCTTATGACAATACAACACGAAGACAGTACATGGAGTACTCGGTTCCTTATCTGAAAAGTCCGGTTATCATTGTCGTCAAAAAAGGCAAAGGCTTTCCCTTCACCTCGTGGAAGAGCCTTGTCGGCAAAAAAGGTGTAGCCAATACCGGAGAAAGCTTTGGTAACGAGTTCGACGCCTTCATCAAAGAAAAACTTAACGTAACCTACGTCCCCTACCAACGGGCCTTTGAGATGATGGAACTGGATACCGTCGACTATGCCATCGTCGACCTCTATCCGGCAATCATTTACTCAAAGCTACTCAATGCCGAGGACAAGGTTGAATTTCTCGACACCCCGGCAACCATGCAGCATTTTCATATAACCATATCAAAAAAATCTCCATACCGTACCCTGTTGCCGAAGATAAATGCGCAGATCGAACAGATGAAGAAAGAAGGAGTTTTTAAAAAACTTGCAAAAGAACAGTATACAAGCTGGCATAAAACGTTCAGGGATCGGCAACGTTTTTTTGCCAAATCACAG
>CALZIH010000015.1 GCA_945787305.1 uncultured Desulfobulbaceae bacterium
CGGGACAAATTCCATGACTGAATTGTGCTTCCGTATGTTTCGACACATATTCCTCAACCTTATTCCAATAGCCCTTATCATCCCTTATTTGTTTACAGTAGGAACATATTGGTACAATGCCTCGCAAGGTCTCTATTCTTTTCTTGTAGGCTTTTATGGAGAGATTTACAAAAACAAGGACAACCATTGTTATCGCAACACAAATGACCATGTTGATCATAAGGGTGGTGAAAATCTGCCGTATTACTTCCTGCTCCGGTTGTTCAACAACTAGATACCATTTAAACTCTTTAATATAACGAATATTTGCATGTATTACATCACCATTTTCCTTGTAGGTAAAAGAAGACTCCTCCTCTTGGCCAATCTTCTCTTTGATGACTGAATTAAAATCAAACTGAGAAATATTTTTGATGGTATTATCAAAGCCTGACCCTGCTAATTTTATGTCCCCATTTTTGTCAATGAAGTAAATATTGCGATTATACTTATCCTGATAGACTTCTATCAAGTTTTTGACTGCACTCACCGTCAGACCGACGCCGGTGGCACCAATATAATTTTCCTCATAATCAAAAACGCGATAATTGATAAATATTGTCATTGCGTCCTTGTTGGCTAGGTCGAAATCAACATTTATTTCATAATCATCCTTCATCTCTTTGACCCTGAAATACCAAACATCACGCTTCTCATCCGAGGACACTTTTTTGAGTATCCCGCCAGCGTGATAATAGGTCCTGGTTTTTTCAGAAACAAAGAAACTTGTGAATGTATTGTATTTTGTCTGAATTTCGTTCAAGTATTTGCTTATTTGATGTTCACCAACTTCGCCATCGATCACCCAGTCCCGAAGAAACGTATCAGTTGCCATTAAGGAAGAGATGAAAACGGGCCGAAGCAAATCGCGTTGAATTTCAGAATAGATATTATCGCTGGTCAAGGGCAACTCATTATATGATATCTCAGAGCGTAACGATGCCCGAGACACAAAATAACTGGCCAGGCTTGTAACTAAAAAACCCGTTACCAATAGAACACTGATTACCGGTACGAGCTTGATTTTTTCACTGTCCCAAAGCATATATTCTCTCTTTTTGGGTGACTGTTAATATAGATCTCAACCTACCGATACTTATAAAACTTTTATGTGTACAGCATCCCGGCAACGATTTTTTTACCCGTTGTCATATTCTCTGTCTCCGTTTTTCAAGCATCGAGAATCAGACTGCGCTCTATATACGAAAGGTACAGCTATGCGCTTTGCACGTTAACAACGTCTATGTTCCAGGTAAAATTGTCGGTGTCGTAAAAAACCTCGCCACCGACAAAAATGAAGCACTGGATTTTTTTCTTCTACTTGCTTTGCCGTCACCTTAGCAGGAAATCACCTCAATTCCTTCAGCTTTGAGAAATTGTATTGTTTTACTGCATACCGGTGCGGTGGTTTTCAGAACAACAGTTTTGAGAGGCTGCATTTCCTTTATTTTTTTTGCTTTCTCAAAAACCTTTTTGCCGTCTGCCATAATAATCCGGCTCTTGCGGTCGATAACAATGGCTATCACATCGTCACCTCTTTGCTCAAGGACCGTTTGTGCCGGTAATCCAAATGCTTTCGGAGAGAGCTCCATTTTCATTGCACGCCTCCTCACCACCATTAAGTATTTGTAATAACAAAATATACACTGCGAGATTATCGTCTGTCAATAGAATCAATTGGACGAACATGGACAGGACGATTCCGGGGTATTTTTCTTCCCCAGGATCGCTAATCAGAAAATCTGATTGGGTATTGCTTCACATCTGTCAGCGTAGCAACTCTTTAACAACGACTCGAAAATGGTCCAAATCAATATCCATCATCTCAACGGGAACCTGAACAAGATCATAAAACTCCATGATCTCTTCATCTGAAATACGGGTAACCTGCGTATCGAGAAGAAGGATACGATCATACCAGCCTAGATTCATCCTGGCATCTTCTACAGTCCAAAGATCGGTTGCGATGGCATTCTGAATCATTTGCATCCAGGCAGGAGTCATGAGAGCGGTCCGGTTTTTTTGTAGCGACAACGTCTTTTCTTTACCGAGAAAAATTTCAATACAGTTTATATAATCAGGCAGTCTCCCATTATTCTCGGACGCAATTTTACTGATCGGCACATCGCATTCACACTCTTTTCCCAACAGGATGCAGAGTGCACCGCCACATTGTTTTGACTCCTGCACAGCTTTGTTGAGCTGCTGTTGCATGACTTTGGAATGGGTGTGTACATCATACCCGAGTTCATGGAAAATTATTCCAGGTGGATGACCAAGTACAGCGTGCAGTTCATCTTTAAATATCGGGCAATAGATGAGGTGTTTTTTAAGATGTTCCATGTAATTTCTGTGGCCTGCAGCAGAGTGTTCACAGTGAACCATCAGGTCACAAATTATCCCCAACCCTTGGTTTCCTATCTTTGGATATCACGAGTAGATAATCTCCTTGACAGAGGGTATAATCTGCATCCGGATTTGAGGTGAATTCACCGCCTCGCCCCTTCTGCACCCCAAAGACGGTGGTATTGTTTTCGGTTTTCATCGCAATGAAGACATCAAGAAAGTTCGAGCCGATCAACTGCTCCGGCACAGGCATGGAATAGAGTTCATTTCCATAACGACTGCTGAGGAGTTCGGTAATTATTCGACTTATCCCGTGATCAGTTGCCGCGCATGATATCAGGTGGCTGTTCAATTCACTGCCGACAATGATTTCGTCGGCATTGGCTCGCTGACAATGCTGGGCGTTCGCCTTGTCAACCAACTCAACCACACTATACACCCGCGGGTTCATACTTTCCACTGTGAGTGTGGTTAAAACCACCTTTGCATCCCTGGCGGTTGTTTCCACTCCATCATCGCCAAGTATTATAATTGTACTGGCCTGGTCCAGATTTGCCTTGGTCAGGCTTTCTTCGTTAACCACCCCGCTAACGAAAACAAGAAGGGGATCATCCACCGGTTTTTCTTCAATATCTGCAATAAGAACAATGGGCATACTCTCAGTTTGCGGGTCAGACCGTAATTCTTTTAAGACGGCTTTGGCCCGATGGTTCCACTCACATATGATGATATGATTGTTTACGTTTGAGGTAGCCATCCCTTTGTTCTCCTTAATTCGAACACTTATTAACATAGAGGCAAGACTGGCGCTGAGTATACCAAGCAAGCCAATACCAAAAAACATGATGAGTACAGCCAGGACTCTCCCCTCAGGAGTGCTTGGCGAAATGTCGCCGTACCCTACGGTGGTAAGGGTAACAATACTCCACCATATACCACTGGCAAAAGAAACCCCCGGTTCGAAATACGCGATCAAATAGCCGCTACCCAGGACAATGATCAGTATAATACCGATTAAGTTTATTACATTTTCCCGTCTAAGGAAGACATAAAGGTTATACAGCTTTTTTTTCATATGCCGTGTCTCGTTTTTCTGTCAGCGGAACATCTCTGTTTACGGTATGCGCATAGCATAGGGTCAGTTTATCTTTTGTCTCCGCACAGTGAACAGTTGTAATATAAAAATAGTATAACGGTTAGATCGGAGAAATGGAGCGTTTTTTTGTAAAAACGTAAATGACCATAGCTCGCGTTCGTCAATGTATTCAGGGATTGCCACAATTGGATATCTCTTTTTAATAAACACAGCATCAGTATATGCTATACTTGTTATGGCTACCTTGTATCGCATCTTACAAAAACTCAACTGCTCTTCTTAAAACCAAATGACAATGCAACCTCGTAATGAATCAATTTCCTGAAAAAGATTTTAACGGCACGCTTGAAGGGATAACGCTTGCAGATATAGTTCAGATGGCCTGCCTTGAGCGTTACGAAAGAAAACTCGAGGTGTGGGGGAGGGGCTTTCATGGGGTTGTGTATTTTTCCGAAGGAGAGATCGTCCACGCGGAAACAGGCGACTTGACGGGCAATGAAGCCTTTGTTGAAATAATGTGTTGTTCTGCCGGAACATTTTCATTTACCCCTGGCAGCACTGACCGGCAGTCAATCCATGTATCCTGGAACTTTTTGCTCATGGAATCCGTGCGGGAGGTGGATGAAAGAAATGATATACAGCATGACAAGAGAGAGGATTCGCGGCTGAAGGTCCTTGTGGTTGATGATTCGCGTATTTTTTCAAAGGCTCTGGTAAAATTGTTTGATGAGGATCTTGGCGCCAGAATTATCGGTAAGGCTTCCAACGGTAAGGAGGCTCTCAAGTATCTTGAACTTGAAAAACCCGACCTTATAACCCTGGACATTAACATGCCGGTTATGGGCGGCGACGTTGCCCTGAAGCATATTTTGATCCGGGCCCCTGTGCCGGTGATTCTTGTGAGCAGTTTTAGCGAAAAGAATTTTCCAATGATGATGCAGTACCTCTGTATAGGCGCTGTTGAGCTGGTTGCTAAACCAAAGGACTCGGTATCATGGAATATTGTTGAAAAAAGACTCGGTCGGCTTGTACGCAACATTCACCAGTGTAATGTGAAGAACATCAGAAGGGCGAAGAATCCTGAACCAGTCAAGACGAAAAACCCTCTTGGCGGCAAGGTGAAAAAACTTCTCCTCATCCTCGGTGGACTGGGTGGATTGATAGAGCTGCAAAAAATCCTGGTTGCCATTAAGCAAACCAAGGACGCTGCAGGGTTGATTTTCCTTGATCTCTACCCAGGCGTAACAACCCATCTTGCTTCCTATTTTGATAACCTGACTACCTGTAATCCCATATCGCTGGAATCAGGTGCGCCCTTGTTAGCCTCAAATTTCGGCATTACCTATTGGCACGGCTCCTGGGAAATCGTTGCAGACAACGATGGGACGATTGTTCCTGAAATGAGAAGCGAAACAGGGCTCCTGGATGCCGATGAACTGCTCAAATCAGCGGCTGGACTCTTTGGAGACCATCTATCGGTTATAATCCTGAGCGGCACCGATCTGGAAATGAAGGCCGGGCTTGCACAGGTAAAGGACAGGGGCGGCAAAATACTGCTCCAGAACCCTGAATCAAGTCTTTTTCCAGAACCACTTATCAAGCTACAAGAGAAGCAGATTCATGATTGCTACATAGAGTCGGAAAAAATCACCGACTGTCTTGGTGACTTTTTCAAATAGCCCTCCTGTCAAAATAGGTAATTCTACCTATATTCAAAGTCCTTAAAATGTGTTTAGCTGATTTTCGACACATTTCTGAAGAAATATACAGGAAGTAAATCGAGGTTCTTCTTTCCAGCCACATGCTATCCAGTCACGTTGTTTGCTGTACTGAGCGTTTTACTCCTAATAAGGTCTTTTTTGGCTCGATATATTCAAACCAGTCGTCAGATTGACAGGAAAAACCACGTAACGTACATAATCGTCGGGTTGTTTTGGGATAAGGCCGATCGTCTTGTGGGTGCCTTATAATACTTCATTAAAGGACGGGGGTTTAGAAACGATATATGCCTCGATCTTCTTCTAGCTCGCAGAACAACATGACCCGCTTTGTCCTTCTCCTGGCCCTGCTTACCGCTTTCCCTCCTCTGGCAACGGATATGTATCTTCCCGCCATTCCCCACCTTGAAAAAATTTGGCAGCAACCTCTTTTTGTAATCAACCTGACCCTAGTTCTCTTCTTTGTGACCTACTGTATATCGTTACTGGTATACGGTCCGTTATCCGATCGGTTCGGTCGTAAGCCGCCACTGCTAACCGGTCTGTTCCTTTTTGTCCTGGCAAGCCTTCTCTGCGCCTTTTCCATCAACATCTGGATGCTGATTGGCGCCAGAACCTTCCAGGCCATGGGTGCCGGAGCCGCTTCATCCATTGCATTGGCCATGGCAAGAGTCCGACTTGAAAGCGGCAAAAGGGAAAAAGTCTTCAGCCAGATTTCGGTAATCATGGCCCTGGCACCGATGATTTCGCCGATGATCGGCTCGCTAATCATGGAGCACTTTAGCTGGCCCTGGATTTTTATTACCCAAGGATTCATGGGCTTGATTGCCTTTGTTGAGGTTTGCAACACCCGGGAATCCCATGATGGAGGCGAGGGAGACTCTTTTTCCGCCCTGCTCCGGAACTACGTCCGGGTGCTTGGTAATTTCAGGCTTATGGGAATTGTCGCCTGTAACGCATTGATAGCCCTTCCTCTTTTTGCCTTTATTGCAGGGTCCTCAAGTATCTATATCAGTGGATTCGGAATGAAGGAAAGTCTTTTTGCCCTATTTTTCGGAGCCAATGCCTTTTGCTTTATGAGCGGTTCCATGACCTGCATGCGATTTGGCAAAAAAATTGGAACGTTATCAATGATAACTGCGGGATACACCGGCATTCTCCTGGGCGGGCTTTGGATGCTGTCAGGTATTCTTCTCTCCGGCCCCTGGCACTTTGCTCTCCCCATGGGGGTCATCACTTTTTCCCTTGGCCTGAGCCGCCCTCCTTCTCATAATCTTGCGCTGGAACAGGTAAAAAAAGATGTGGGCACAGCATCATCGACCATGGTTTTTTCCTACTTCATATTTGGTGCAATGGCCATGTTTGCTGTTTCACTTGACTGGTCCGATAAAATACGCTTCATCGGTGAGCTCTCAGTAGCCAGTGGTGGCATTGCCCTTTCCCTCTGGTTTGTGCTTAAGAAGCACCTCTATATTGTCTCACGGACTGATACGTAATTCCGAGAGTTATGGCAAGAGATTGTATGCTGGTACCAGCTGCCATCAGGACTTAAAATAGCTGCATACCATTTAACGGTTTTTATATTGCCCTAACAGCTTCATATACTTACTCCTTGTTATGAAGTCCTCAACATACCGTAAGAGAAGAGAATTAATGATACGTGATTGTATTAAACAGAACACATGCACATGAATACAGTTAGACTTAGCGAAACTCTACCAACCGCGCTGACGCCGTTAAGCAATTAATACCACTTACAATTAAACCAACAATTACCAACAACAAGTCAATGGACTTCGCACATCGCAGTGCGTTACACTAACCTTTCACCAAAATTCCAAATGCACAGAATTATTTGCTACGATGCATCTCTTGCGACCGGACTGCAATCTTTTTGAAAGTTTTGTATTTTTTATAAATTAACCAATAGACCTTCCCGGGTTCGTTGATAAATGGACTATTAACCGGTAACGTGATAAATTGCCGTCAGGCGAGAAAGGGGTTATGCGGTATAAAAACGATTCCACCCCCGAAGTTCCTTCCCTATACAAAGAGAAAACATGGATAGATCACTGGTAATTATCTTTGCAGCATTCGCCGGAACCGGTTTTTATTACTGGTTTTCCCGGATGATTCATAAAGAATCAATGCAGGAGTATATACTGAAACATCAATGGTTGCTACACCCCAATGCAATCTGCTACTGGCGTGCGGTAATGGCGCTCTTTGCCTATGTTCTCTACTTTTTCTCCCCGTATCAAGCCCCTGCCATATTCATTTTTACCTTCGCCGCAGTACTCGACGGAGTCGACGGGGTAGTGGCGAGGAACTGTAACCTTGTTTCGAAATGGGGGGAATGGCTTGATCCGGTGTGTGATAAACTGACCTATCTGCCTCCCTTGATCGGCTTTGCCTATGCAGGAATTCTATCGACCGGGCTGGTCTGGGTCCTTGTGGCCATTGAATTTGCGGGCCAATTTTTTGCCAGAAAAATACTCTCCATGCTTAACATTTCCGGAGCAGCGAACAACTTCGGCAAGATCAAAGCCATTATTTGTTTCGCACTCGTCATCTTATGCGCATTTGTGGATGAGAATCCAGGCATTATCGACATGGGTGACGAAATTCTGATGGCCTGTATCATCCTTTCCTCAGCCTCGGCAATCTTCAAATTCATCCCCAACTGGTTGTATGCGGACATCCTTTCGACCCTTAATTTTTTTTGTGGCATCACCAGTCTTGTCCTCACCCACAATCGACATTTTGCCTGGGCTATTTTCGTCATCATAGTGGGACAGCTGTTTGATTTATTCGATGGCAGGATGGCGGAAAAACATGGCGGGACTAAATATGGTCCTTATCTGGATGACATCGCTGACTTTGTCAGCTTTGGCCTTGCTCCTGCTTATGTTATATCGAAATCGGGTGGTACAATGGCGTGGCTGTTTGGCTTTGTCTTTTTTATCGGCGTTGCATATCGACTGATCCGTTTTATTTCCGTTGACAAAAAACGAACTGATTTACCCGATGGTGTTTTCAACGGACTTCCCAGCCCTGCAGGGGCGTTGATTGTTCTCGGCGCCTCGTTAGTTTTTCAACCGGATGTACTCTGTGCAGTTGCGGCCCTGTCCGTAGGCTTAATGGTCAGTCATATACGCTTCGCCCATTTCGGACGGGTGATTTTGAAGAAAATTCCTAAACCACTCTTTTTTCTGGCAAGTGCAACCATTATCGTTACCATAGCCTTTGTCCTCAAGACCAAAAACACCCAGATGTTTGGATACCTGATTCTTTGCTCGGTTCTGCTCTATATGATAGCAGGGAGGAAATGGCTGCGGCCAACCGTGGGGGCCGATTGAGATAATTATCATGAGCCACTCCTTACGAAATCTGTTGATTCCCAACATTAAGCGCCTCATGATATCTTTGCAATCCAACAACCTCAAGGTACAGATAACGACACAATTATCCTGCGTTCGCGCACAAATCGACGCCAGGAGGTTTCCGCTCGACGGTTCCTGGCCCGTTGGCTTCAGGGCGAAGTCTAGGCAATGGTTGTCTTGCAGCCTGGCGAGATAGCTGCACATCCTGAGCAGCAACGATATTTTAAGGTAGTCGCGACCCTGGAAGAGGTCGGCCGGTATGAGACGACACGTTCAGGATATCTGGCCGCTTTTCAACACTGGCCAGATGTAGATTCGGTCTTGATTGGGCTCGGCAATTGCTGCTCCAGGTTGGGCAGGCTTGACGAGGCAGAAAACGCATACCGTAACCTTGTGGCGCAATCACCAGATCAAGAAGGATATAATCTTGCCCATACTCTTGCAAAACAGGGGCAATATGAAGAGGCACTGGCCGTTCTTGATCAAGGGCTTGTATTGGTCGATTCGCTGGGAGATTCCTGAAAAGTACTTCAAGAAACCAGAGAGGAAATAAGGACCCATCAGCCGCAAGATTGGCCAACATCCGGCTTGAGATGCTCCAAATTTGATAACGTCAGGAAGAGTCTCAAAACACTTTATTTCAGCCTCGAAATCGAACATGCAGAGCCAAGGGCGCGGTGGAGATATCTCCCCTTTATTACTATCAACTTCACAGCCATAACCCACATTGACACAATAGCTAAATAAGTAGCCAGCAATCTATCATGAAAACTACCTTCCTTATCATAACGCTCTGTATCGTTGGACTGTACCTCATCCTGCTCCTTGTAGCAAATTCGGCCTGGGGTGACAGCGGCTTTCAACGCTGGATTCAAAATTTTCGTCCTCAGGCTATGGCTGCAGGAATCAGCCAGATGACCTATGACCATGCCTTTACTACAATTCATGTTCCGGACTCCAAGGTTTTGGAAAAGGCCAACTACCAGCCGGAATTCACCACCGAAATATGGGACTATCTTGATGCCCGAATCAATCCCAAACGGATCCAGGTGGGTCTTGAAAAAGGCGCTTTGTATGCTCAGACCCTCAAGCGGATTGAGAACCGCTTCGGGGTGGAATCTTCGGTGCTGCTGGCTATCTGGGCGATGGAATCCAACTACGGTGCAATCTTTGACCGCCCGGAGCGCCTCCACTCAGTTATTGGAGCTTTGGCGACCCTTGCTTATGGTGATAAGAAAAGAAAGAAATTTGCCGAGACGCAATTGATCGCAGCCTTAAAAATTCTCCAGAGAGGTGATGTGTCTCTTTCCAGGATGAGCGGCTCCTGGGCGGGGGCCATGGGGCATACACAATTCATCCCCACGAGTTATCTTGCCTACGGTGTTGATTTGGATAAAGACGGTCGGAGTGATATCTGGGATTCGATTCCGGACGCCTTGGCTACCGCTGCAAACCTCTTACGTGAAAATGGATGGCAGACAGGAAAAACCTGGGGTTATGAGGTCAAAGGGCCAAGAGGGAAGGAAAATTATAAGAACCAGACCAAGACCCTTGCCCAGTGGCAAAAACTCGGCTTCAGTCGTCCTTCGGGAAAGGGGTTTCCACGCCCGGGCGATAAAGCGGTCCTGAAGGTTTTTGCAGGTAAAGACGGTCCTCTTTTTTTGATGCTGAGAAACTTTTTTGTCCTCAAACGTTACAATAACTCCGATTATTACGCCCTATCCGTGGGCCTTATGGCAGATCGTCTGGCCGGTTTCCAGGGATTGGTCCAGCCTTGGCCAAGGCCTGCCGGTTCGCTCACCATAGAGGAAAAGTTCGAATTGCAGACCCACCTGAAACAGCTCAAGCTCTATGATGGTGAGGTCGACGGCAATCTAGGCAAAGGAAGTCGGGAAGCCATTAGAACGTTCCAGAGGCAACACGGCAAGGAAACAAACGGGTTGCCCACCCTTGACCTCCTTAATGCTCTCAGGCGCGATGTTCGAGAAATCGAGTAAAGGGTAATGGCCACTTCCCAATAGAAAAAGACAGCAACCTGATCAGTTCCCCTGATGGAGATGAATGAACATTATCAGTTTCGGTTCCTGAATACCGATGTCAAAACACCTCCGGATTACCAGTAAAATTAAAAAGAAATTTCAGTTTCCGTTTACCTACGAATTGGGGGGCTTGCCACTGGTAGGGATTCATGCCCCCCTGCAAATAACCTTTAATTTCGAAACCGTAAAATTCTGGAGACAAGTCTATTTTTCGATAACGAAATAGTATTATGTCACCGGATTCCAATCCAAGAGATAATTTCGGACCGTTTACTGTGCCTGATGACTCATATCTTGTACTTGGAGATAACAGGGATAATAGTTATGGCAGCCGTTTTTGGGGTATTGTCCACAAAGAAAAAGCCAAGGGAAAGGCTATAAAGCTCTATTGGTCTTGGGATCCAGAAACCTTAAAAATAAGATGGGACAGAATTGAAAAATCGATTAAATAACTGTATATATAAAAATTTACTCCTAATTGTTTCGCAAAATTTTCCTGAGGCAAAGTAAAAATATCTCCAGTTTAAAAAACTGTTGGAGGATTATGAATGAGACTCATAAATATGGCTGTCATGTTATTACTGCTTTTCTCTTCCTTGGAGAATGCTGCAGCTGAAAATGCCCAAAAAGATCGCTTTCACGAAATTAACGACTCAGTTGTTGCTGACTCGAAAACCGGGTTAATGTGGGCGCTGCAGGATAACGGCAAGGATATTGACTGGTGGGATGCTCAACAATTCACCAAGGAGTTTAGCGCCGCGGGCTATAACGACTGGAGGCTTCCGGACATAAAAGAGCTTGCTACCCTTTTTACAGGTGATGAGAGAAACAATGATGGATACTTGATTGCAAAGCCTTTCAAGATTACGGATTGTTGCATATGGTCGTCCTATGATATCTTAGGCGGAGCCATGACCTATAGTTTCAAATCAGGAAAAGAAATTCCGATCTCCTTTTCGGAAACTTATCAATTACGCGTGCTCCCCGTTCGAGGGACCTCGAAGATAGACTTGGATAAGTATTAATTCTGATGAACTCGTAAAAAGTCTGAAACGCCATTTGCAAAGTACGGAAACACAATAAGTTATGGTCTTTTCGCCGTCGGCGGTGAGGCTTTGTGCGGCGCCGACAATTCTGATTTCTCACATAAAGCTTTTTCGATATTTGTCAGTATGAGCCTTGGCTAAACACCACCTCTTCACATACTATTATTATCTACGAGCATATGATGAGGCTGCAGAACCACTGCCGAACACTCACGGATTCAGGCAATTTATTAACCTCTTGCCTGCCTGTTAAGGATCCTTTTATCCAAATTGAAGGATAACCAGATTGATCAGTCCGATAACAAACCCGAGTAACGCCCCGAACAGGTTGATATACTTAAACTGTTCTTCCATGATAGAGAGCAGGAGCCGCTCGAGCTTCAACAGGTCAAGAGAATCGACCTTATCTGTAACCAGTTGACTGAGATTGAGTGACCTGACCAGGCCCGGAACTTCCTGTAAAAGCATCCTGTTGGCCGTCAAGACGATATAATCGGTTATTCCGCTGCGTACGCCAACCGGCATCAATCGGGCCAGGATGCCGATGGGTCGTTTTGCCAGGGAATCAATCATGGAGTCGACCATCCGGCCAACCAGCCTGCTGGCTCCTTCAGAACGAAAAACAGTAAGTAATTCCTGCTCGATTGTTCTTCGTATCTGCCGGCTGCCTGCATCGAGAAACAGTTTCCCCGCTATTTCCGTCATGGGAATTTGCCCCTGGTCAAGCATCTCTTCAAGACTTTGCCGTAACAGTAACGAAAGTGCATCGACGGTTCCCTGGGTCCGCATAACACCGAGGAGCTGCACCGCCAGTGATCGACAGATTGCCTTGCGCTGTTCTTCGGTAACCCGCTCCAGGAGTTCTGTTATTGGCGTCTGGAGAAATTTTTCGGCATGTTCCAGCAAAACCTCGGTAAAACGATTCTGGACATCCGCACTTTGCAACCATTGCTCCAGTTCGTCCTCATGCTCGACAAGATATTCCCGTATCTTTTCCTCCAGGCTGTCCATATCGATAAAGCCCTTAGCCATGGCAGCCATTGGGCCCAGCGTGCTGAGAAAATGATCAACCCCGCCGATGACAGCCTGAATAATCTTATCGCGCATCTGTGGTTCGGCTATCAAACCGGCCAGCCCTTTGAGTATTGCAGGAGCCTGCCTTTGAATGGTGGACCGGATCAATTCAAGAAACGGCTCCGGCAACAGGGCATGGACGGATTTGCCGCTTTGGGCTGCACCATGTAGACGCTCACCCAGGTAACCGGTCAGCCAGTCTTCCAATCCGGGTCCGTTGAGGAGTTTCCTGAGTAGCTCATCAAAAAAACCATACACCTGTTGCCGTTGCTCTACGGAGATAAGCGAGTTGAGTTCCCGGCGGCCAAACTGTTCCATCTGCTCGGAAACTACAGCAACAAATATTGAGGCAAACGCTTCACTGCGGAGATACCTTCGCACGCCGCCTTTCATCTGATACTTTAGGGTGCGAAGCCCTACCTTGGCATAGGCCCGGAACCGTTTCGGAACGATTGACATGGATGGCCCCAAATCACTTTGCAAGACCTCGCATACTCTTTCATCGACGAGATTGTGCAGATGTTCCTGAAACGGTTCCATGGAAAGAGCGGTCCCGATATCTCGGGCGGTCAAGAGGTGTTCTCCCACCATGATACCGATGTTTTCCGCCAACTCATGTCGTTTTGAAGGGATAACACCCGGAGTCATGGGTACACGCAGGCCAAAAATATGCCACGGCTTCAACGGCCGAAAAAGCATGCGAATGGCAACTTTATTTGTCAGGTACCCGATAAAGGCGCCGATTACAGGTGGTCCGGCTAAGGTAAGAGAATGAGGATCCATACGATATGATGTTAAGTCCAAAGTATCAGGTTACTGGAGATGCTCCCACTGCACGGCGGAACTCACCAGTCATTTTACCCATGACACCTGTGGTTCAGGTTTTAGGTTTACGGTTTGGGTCTACGTATCATTCTATAAGGTGTAACAGGTCGACAGGAGAAAAAACCAGATGCTCGGCGCCACTTGCCAGTAATTCCTCTTTGCTGCGAAAGCCCCACAAAGCACCGACAGCAAACATACCGGCGTTCTTTGCCGTTTGCATATCTATTGCAGTGTCACCAAGATAAATAAACTGCTCCGGGGCAATTTGCAGCATTTCGGCTACTTCCCTCGCACCGGCCGGATCAGGTTTTTTCGGGACGCCTTCCCGCTGACCGAATACCGGCTGGAAAGAAAAATCACTCAGCAATCGCTCAACACAAAGCTGGGTGAAATCCTGCGGTTTGTTTGAGAGTATCGCCAGTTGCAGACCTTTCTCGACAAGACCGGTCAACATCGGCAGGACACCCACATAGGGGCGGCTCTTCACCTGCCAATTGTTGCCGTAATCCTCCCGAAAGGCATCGACAACCTGGGCTATTGTCTGCGGGTCTTTTCGCTCTGCAGGAACTATGCGCTCGATAAGCGTCATCATCCCATCGCCGACAAAATAACGATACGCTTCAAGCGGATGCACAGGCATCGCCATTGTCGCTAGCACTCGGTTGGCGGAATCGGCGATATCATCGAGGGTATCAAGGAGTGTTCCGTCAAGATCGAACAGGACTGCTTTGTAGAGCATAGTATTTCTTCCCTATCATAGACGTTGCAAGGTTACTCAGCCAACATTAAGGCACAACCCGATTCTCGTCCAGTATAAAGACGACTAAAAGTCTTCACCTCGAAGCCTTGATGTTGTCGGTTTCCCTTGGAAAGCTGCCATTTTTGAGGTAAATAAATACACTTACTCCATCTTGATGGACTCACAAACTACTTAAAACGCCGCTTGCATAGAACGGAAATACAATGTCTAATAACCTTGCCGCCATCGGTTGCGACTTGTATTGCGGCAACGACAATATTATTTCTCTTTATATTCAAGAATATTCATATTCAGGGTGGAAAACATGACCAAAGTGATAGCCATGGCAGGAAAAGGGGGTACCGGAAAGACAACAACCTCTGCCTTGCTCCTTAATTATCTTACCAAACGAAAGATGACACCTGTATTGGCCGTTGATGCCGACGCCAACGCCAACCTCAATGAACTGCTGGCTCTTGATATCAACGCCACCCTTGGCGAAATCCGTAAAGAAATCAAAGGCGATATTCCCTCGGGCATGAGCCGCGATCAGTTTATGGAGATGAAAATCCATCAGGCATTGATCGAAGATTCGGGATTTGACCTGATGGTCATGGGCCAACCGGATGGCCCCGGCTGTTATTGTGCCGCTAACCAGTATCTGGCCATGACCATGGATAAGTTATCGGAAAATTATCCCTATATAGTAGTCGACAACGAAGCAGGCATGGAGCATTTGAGCAGAATGAACCTGCGAACCATCGACCACCTGCTTATTGTCTCTGATCCATCGGCCAGGGGTATTCTTACGGCGCGACGAATTGCCGACATTACCGGGCCTTTGCAACTTGATGTCAAACAACGCCACCTGATAGTTAACCGTGCACCGGATCCCGTACCACCGGCGCTGCAGGAAAAGATTGATGAGGCTGTTGCCGAGGCCGCGGACATGCCCCTTGCCGGAATCATCTCATCCAGCGAGGAGCTGATCCATCAGGAACTCTCCGGCAACTCCTACCTACAGCTTCCCGAGGAGTCCCGAGTGATCCAGCAATCTTTTGCCATCTTTGACCGGATATTTTCCTAATCGCCTGTTACTATGACGGAAATAAAACAAAGCAGCAACGTCATGGTCGAATTGATCAAGGTCGGCAAGACGTACCCGCCAAATGTAGAGGCGCTCGCCGAAATTTCTTTAAGCGTTAGCAAAGGGGAAATGCTGTTTTTGACCGGCAGAAGCGGTGCCGGTAAGACAACCCTGCTGCGCCTGCTCTCCCGAATTGAACACCCGGACAAAGGGTTGGTTGAAATCGATGGTAAGGACCTGGGTAAACTCTCCCGAGCAAACATCCAGCAACTGCGGCGCAGAATCGGCGTTGCCTTCCAGGACTTTAAACTGCTGCCGCAGCGGACAGTAGCACGTAACATTGCCCTGGCCATGGAGGTCGCTTATCAAAAAAAATCATTCATCCGCAAGCAGATACATGAATTGTTGCAACGACTTGCTCTCAGCGACAAACTGCACACCAAGGCGGCAGACCTTTCACGGGGCGAACAACAGCGTGTTGCCATAGCCCGCGCGCTGGCCAATAATCCGGACCTCATTCTGGCAGACGAACCAACCGGCAACCTGGACGGGGAAACTACGGAGCGGGTGATGGAACTTTTTGACGACCAACTGCAACGGGGAACGACCATCCTGATTGCCACCCATGACCCGGCTATTTATGCCGATACCGATCACCGCGTGCTTGAACTGAAAGACGGACACATACAAAGCAGCGATACAGAAAATCATCGCCAACCTGCAGAGGAGGAGCTGTGAGTTTTCTCTTTGCGGTCATAGGCCAAACTACTCGTAACCTGCTGCGCACATGGAGTTCTCAGCTCCTGACCCTTATCACCATCTCACTCTCCGTCCTTATTTTCTCGTTCTTTTACCTCATCTATTCAAACATGCTCAATGTCGGCAAGCAGCTCGGTGACGACCTCCGCCTGATCGCCTATCTCGACGAGGAGCCTGTCCCCGCCCTGCAGGAGGAATATAAACGAAAAATACTCAAATTCGATGATGTTGCCGACATCGTCTTTGTCAGCAAGACAGAGGCCTATCAACGCTTCAAGAAGCAACTGGACACCGATCGTGATGTCCTTGCCGACATGCCCGAAGACTTTCTGCCGCCGTCCATTGAAGTCTACCCTGTCCGTTCGCTGGACAGCCTGACCCGAATAAAACGATTTTCTGATTATTTACAGACCCTCCCCGGTGTTCTCAAGGTGCAGTATGGACGGGAATGGATCGATCGGTTTTATTCCTTTGTCCAGTTACTACGTATCGTTGTTATTCTCTCCGGTATCCTATTAATCATGACCACGACCTTTATGGTTGCTCATACCATCCGCCTGACCTTGGTTTCTCGAGCAAAAGAGCTTGAATTACTACGTTTGCTTGGTGCGTCCTCCACCTATATCCGCATGCCTTATTTTCTTGAAGGCGGCCTGCAGGGGCTTGTCGGTTCCACCTTCGGCCTGGCCGCACTGTACGTCCTGTTCAACTGGATCGAACTGCAGTTCACAGGATCCGCGCTCCTCGGTATCTTTCCTTTTACCTTTTTCCCCCCACCACGTATTGCCTTGATCATTGGACTTGCCACGTTGCTCTGTGCGGCCGGCAGCTATACATCTACAAGGAAAACACTCCATCTATGAGTTCCCGGCGCTCCTTTCTGCATTGTATAGCGTGCTGCCTATTTTTTCTGGTCCAGTGTATTTGCTGCCCAAAAACCTCCTATAGCGCAAACGAAAACAATACGATTCCACTTCAAGAAGAGCATAAAATAAACATCGGTAAAATCAGCAAGGAAATTCGTATTCATTTAGACAAGATCCGTACGAGCGGGGAACAAGAGGTCAGCGTGCTTGATGAACTCGAACAGATCGACGACAACCTCGCGAAACAAAAACACAAGCTAGCCACCCTGCAGGAACGATTACAGGGGCAGAAAGAACTGCTGGCCTTGAAAGAACAGGATCAACGGCAGGCCGAGCAGGTCAAGGAAAACGTACGGCGACACCTGGAAAAACGGTTACGTTCTTTCTATCTGATGGGAAGAGCCGGAGTGCTCAATGTCACCTTTTCCAAGAAAAGCCTACCGGAGCTGATGCTCTTTAATGATTCCTTCAAACAATTGCTCGAGTACGACCAGTCAGTCATTGACATGTACCATGAAACCATCGCCAAACTTAAACTGGCAACCAAGGCCCAGGAGTTGGAAAAAAACATCCTCCAGGATTTCGTCCGGCAAGCGAAAGAAGAGCAACAGGCTCTGGACGAAATCCGCGGGGAGAAAAGCCGGATGCTCTCTCGCATCAGAACGGAAAAAGGTCTGTATGAACAAGCTGTCCGGGAAATGCAACAGGCGGAATTTGAACTGACCAATACCCTGAAGGCTCTCAAGGAAAAAGAAGATAACCGGATCCGTGGATTTTTCCTCAATAAAGGTAAGATGGCCGGACCGGTCATCGGCAACTTGACAGTCCGATTCGGGGATTCCCTTGAAAATGGCTCTAGCACCGGTATAATAATTGACGCGGCTGAAAATTCAAAAGTCATCAGCATTTATGCCGGTAAAGTAATCTTTGCCGGCTATAAACGCGGCTACGGCAATATGGTTATCATTGACCATGATCTCCAGTATTATACGATCACAGCCCGACTTGATGAAATTTTCATCAAAGAGGGAGATCGGGTGCAGTCCCGTCAGCAGATCGGAACAACAGGTGACCTTGCCACCTTGTTTTCAAAAGGTTTATACTTTGAAATCCGCAAAGGTTCAGAGCCGCTTGATCCTCTGGATTGGCTGCAGGAAAACTATTACCCAAAACAGATACCGCTTCCCCCCCCTTCATTACCCGACGCACCTGAACATATTGATTCGATAGAGGTCCTCACCAAACCGAGCGAATAACATTGTGCAATGTGACCCACAACCTGCTATAATAGTAACACTTGTTAATATTGATGGACTCGCAAAAAATCGAAAACATCATTTGCACTGTAGGGAAATACAAAGTGTTACAACCTTTCAGCCGTCGGTGGCGAGGTTTTTTACGACAACTACAATATTAAACTGATTTTTTTAGTTCTCATTTTTCACAGGATCTCAATGTCTACTCCGGTAAGCACTATGCCTGCGGCGTTGCAAACCTCATACATCCTCAATCGTACTGCAGTATTCTGAGAATGTCTTTGTTCCTGCTCCCTGCCTTTGCAATGCTCACCGTTTTTCGATAGCGATCTTGTACGAAATACAGAAGAACAGACCAAAGGACGTTAGATATTTCATAATCCCGTAGATGCTATTTTCTGACATTAAGCCCACACCTGTTTCGATGACAGCCATGAAAAAACTTTCTTGTTTCCTCCTTGTGGTAGGCTTCCTTCTCCCTTTTACCCTGTGTGCAGAGGATATGGGTGAACGGCAGCAAACCTATCAGGACCTGGAAACCTTTGCTAATGTCCTGACGCTCCTGCAACAACACTATGTGGAAAAAATTAACACCAACGAGGTGATGATCGGGGCAATCAACGGAATGTTGACCTCACTGGATCCGCATTCCTCCTATCTGCAACCCGATGATTTTAAGGAGCTCCAGGAAGAAACCAAGGGCAGTTTCAGTGGAATCGGCATTGAAATTACTATTCGCGATGGAATACTGACTGCGGTTTCCCCTATTGAGGGCACGCCCGCATTTGAACAGGGGATCAAGGCTGGGGATCAGATTGTACGTGTCAATGGAGAATCGACCAAGGATCTGACCCTCATGGAGGCCGTCAAGAGGCTCCGGGGTAAAAAGGGTACGGAAGTTACCATTACTATTCATCGTCCAGGCTGGCAGGAACTTAAAGACTTCACCCTGGTTCGTGATGATATTCCTCTGCATTCAGTCACGTCCATGGATCTTGAGGAAGGCATATCCTATATACGAATCAGTAATTTCCAGGGGACCACGACCAGAGACGCACGCAAAGCCCTCAAGAAGAGAATAAAAAAAGGTCCGCTTGCTGGAATCGTTCTCGACCTGCGAGATAACCCAGGCGGGCTGCTTGATCAGGCCGTCAAGATCTCCGATATCTTTCTTGATGAGGGGATTATTGTCTCAACCCGGGGACGCGACGCCGACCAGGACATGGTCTTTGA
>CALZIH010000016.1 GCA_945787305.1 uncultured Desulfobulbaceae bacterium
TGATAGACTAATGGCTACCTTGAAAAGTTGTATTTTCGCCCGATCACCCGGAGTCTCACCAGTTCGCTTGCCTCGTTTGCTTGAAATTTTATCCTGGGAATATCCTGCCTGTGGTAAAATTATTCGCATGCCTCGGAGTCTACCCTTACCTGACCTCGAACGAAAATCCTAATTTTTCAAGGCACCCTAATGTACCAGCAGGCCCCGTATCACGGCCAGTATGTTGCGTGATACGAGGTCAGGCTTGTCGTCGTTCAGGCAGTTGAAAGGGGGTTTGGCAACTAATTTTCCTTCCAGTCCGGGCGCAGACTGAGTTCGGTCAGTTGTTTTCTTGCAACCTGAGCCGGCGCCTCGGTAAGCGGACAGGTCGCTTTCTGGGTTTTTGGGAAGGCGATAACGTCACGAATGGAGTCTGAACCGGTCAAGATCATCAAGAGTCGGTCCACGCCAAAGGCAATGCCCCCATGCGGCGGCGCTCCCAGTTCCAATGCCCGTAGGAGAAAACCAAATTTATCTTCTCCTTCAGTTTTGTCAATACCCAGAGCCTGAAAGACCTGTTCCTGCATCGCTTTCTGGTGGACACGGATGGAGCCGCCACCTATTTCATTGCCGTTAAGGACCAGGTCGTAAGCTCGGCTTTTCACTTGGCCGGGGTCTGTTTTTAGCAGTTCCAACTGGTCTTCGTTGGGGGCGGTGAAGGGGTGGTGAACCGCGGTGTGCCGTTTCTGATCATGGTCGTATTCCAGCAATGGAAATTCAGTAATCCAGATAAAGTCGAAGGTGTTTTTGTCGATCAGCTCCAGTCTTCTGCCCAGTTCAAGGCGCAGTTCAGCCAGTACCTGCTGAACAATATTGAGGCTGTCAGCACCAAAAAGGATCAGGTCGCCGGGCTGGGCATCGAGAGCCCTACCCATGGCCGCAAGTTCGTCATCGTTGAAAAATTTAGTGATCGGCGACTGCCATTCGTCCTCTTTGATCTTGATCCAGGCCATACCACGAGCGCCAAATCTGCCGGCGTACTCCGTGAGGTTGTCAAGATCCTTGCGGGAGAATGAACCGCATCCTTTGGCATTGATCGCCTTTACAACCCCTCCTTTTTCGATAATCGAATTAAACACCTTGAATCCACAGCCTCGCAGAGTCTCGGTCAAATCGGTCAGCTCCAGGCCGAAACGGGTGTCCGGACGGTCTGTGCCGAACCTGTCCATGGCTTCGTCATAGGTCATGCGTTTAAACGGTGGTGTAAGCTCAATATCCCGGGTCGCCTTGAAAACGTTTTTGATCATTCCTTCGCTGATGGAGATGATTTCCTCTTCGTTGACAAAGCTGAGCTCCATGTCGATCTGGGTAAATTCCGGCTGCCGATCAGCACGCAGGTCTTCATCGCGAAAACATCGTACCACTTGAAAATATCGGTCCATGCCGGACATCATCAATATCTGTTTGAAGAGTTGGGGTGATTGCGGAAGGGCATAGAAGCGACCGGCGTTTACCCGGCTGGGTACCAGGTAATCCCTAGCTCCTTCCGGGGTGGAGCGGGTAAGGACTGGTGTCTCCACTTCCAGAAAATTGTTTTCGCTGAGATAGGTGCGTACCGCCTGGGTTGCCTTGTGGCGCATGATGAGCTTTTCGGCCATTTCCGGTCGCCGCAGGTCAAGGTAGCGGTATTGCAGGCGCAGATTGTCTGAAATTTCAACCTCCTCATCCAGGGGAAAGGGAGGGGTTTCACTGGTGTTGAGAATTCGCAGTTCATCGACGAGGACTTCGATTTCGCCGGTGTTCAGTTTCGGGTTGGCCATATCGCCCGGGCGTCGTTCAACCCGCCCCTTGACTGCCAGCACCCATTCACTGCGAAGCTGATGGGCTTTGTTGTGTACCTCCGGGTTGATCTCCGGGTTAAAGACAATTTGCGTGATTCCCCAGCGATCGCGCAGGTCGATAAAGATGACCCCGCCATGATCGCGGCGCCTGAGGACCCAGCCCATGAGCACGACCTTCTGCTCAAGATGATCACTGCCGAGTTCGTTACAGTTATGTGTACGCAAGAGCGTTCCAAGTGCATCCATTTGTTGTCTACTCCGGTTTTTGTGAAAGGTTCCAAGGGTAAAAGTTTACCGCTTGCGGTAGATACCATTCGAGGGGTCCGTTGGATTACCGTTCACGTATCGTTGTCCCGGTCAATCGGGATGTGGTTTATCTTTTAATTAAATAATAACGTTGTCTTCGGTAATCCGAAATTCTGGTTTTATGATACTTCTCAGCCTTTCTGCCTGTTCATCTATGATTTCGTTCAGAGAAAAAGTCACCTGCTCTTGGGTTTGCATGTTGCGTAGCACAGCTTGTTTTTCTACAAGTTCGTTTTCACCGATAATTAATGCAAAACGGCTGTTGATACGGCCGGCCTGTTTCATCTGTGCCTTGAGGCTGCGACCGCTGTAATCCATAGCCGCCTTTAGTTCAAGGGTCCGCAGTTTATGGGTTAGCATGCTGCTGTATTCGGTTGCCTCATCGCCAAGGGCGGCAATAAAAATGTCGGTTGAAGACTTTGGAATTGTACTGTCTGTCTGCTGATCCATGAGCAGGGCCAGGCGCTCCATACCCATGGCAAAACCGATGCCGGGTAGAGGCGGGCCTCCTAGCTGTTCGATCAGGCCGTCGTAACGGCCACCTGCGCCAACCGCAGACTGCGCTCCCAGATCGTCGGTGATAAACTCGAACGTGGTGCGGGTATAATAGTCGAGGCCCCGGACCATGAACCGGTTTTTGCTATAGGTTACCCCAAGAAGGTTCAGGGAGTGTTCGACGCCTGCAAAGTGTGTGTTGCAGTCGTTGCAGAGTGAGTCAAGAATCGAGGGTGCATCCTGGACCAGGGCTTTACATCCCCTGCTTTTACAGTCAAGGGCGCGTAGCGGGTTGGTGGCAAGGCGACGGCGGCAATCTTCACAGAGGCTTTCCTTGCGGGCCTCAAGATACGTTATCAGCTTGACTCGAAAATCAGGGCGGCACGCCGGACAGCCCAGGGAGTTGATCTCAAGGCTTACCGTAAGTCCAAGGTCGTTAAGCAGCATCTGTCCCATGGCCATCAGTTCTGCATCCACCTGGGGTTCTGTTGCCCCGATAATTTCGACGTCCATTTGGTGGAATTGACGTAGGCGCCCTTTTTGTGGACGTTCATGGCGAAACATGGGGCCGATGGTGTATAGTCGCTGTACAGGCTGTTGCACATGCAAGCCATGTTCAATGAAGGCTCGCAGAAGGGAGGCTGTTGCTTCCGGTCGCATGGTGATGCCTTTGTCGCTAAAGCTGTACATCTCCTTTTCGACAATATCGGTTGCCTCACCAATGGATCGGGAGAACAGTTCGGTTTTTTCCAGGATCGGCATGCGGATTTCACACATCCCGAATCGTTCAAAAATATCCCTGGCCTTCTGTTCAATCTGTTGCCAGCGGAGCGCTGCTTCTGGTAAGATATCTTTAAAGCCGTTAATGGCCTTTATTTTCACGATGTTCTTCCTCTTTAGTCAGGTCTGGGTAGTCTTGGTTCATTCTATTCTTGCGTCCATTTTCTTGAGAAAAGCAAAGAAATCTTAAATTTTACCCGGAAAAGAGGTGAAAAGTCAAGCCGATGTGGCGAGGTTATGGTATAATAATAATTTTCTTCTTTTAAGAGCGTTGAATTTCCTGCCTCCTGCTTGACAAAGCCAGCAGGGCAAGGCATATTCCAAATATACTTTTTCCTACGTTGAATAGAGTGGATTGAATGAAACTTCCAGAACTTACAATTGGTTCTTTTGTTGCCCGCATACCCATTATCCAGGGAGGGATGTCGATACGGGTTTCGACCTCAGCGCTCGCCGTACCCGTTGCCGAGTGTGGCGGGATCGGGACGATTGGCGGCTCCGGTCTTCCTGTCGCCGAGTTGCAGGAAGATATCCGACGAGCCAAGCAGGCCACCGACGGTGTCATCGCAGTGAATATTATGTATGCGATGAAAGATTTTTACAATCTGGTGATGGGGTCCATTGAAGCAGGGGCTGATATGATCATTACCGGTGCAGGGTTTTCCCGTGATATTTTCAAAATAGGCAAGAAACACAACATTCCGATTGTCTCGATTGTTTCTTCGCCGGCCTTTGCCAAACTGGCGGAAAAACTTGGTGCGGCAGCTATTATTGTTGAAGCGGCAGAGGCCGGAGGGCATCTGGGCACCGACAAATCCCTGCGCGATATTTTTCCGTCCATTCGTAAAGTGGTATCCAAGGTGCCCCTTATTGCTGCCGGTGGTATTACCAACGGCTTTGAGATGGCTGAGATTATGGATAAATTCGGTGCTGATGGCATTCAGATTGCCTCCCGTTTTGTCTTGAGTAAAGAGTGTTCTGTTTCGCAAAAATTCAAAGAGGCCTTTCTTGAGGCAAAAAAAGAAGATATTGTTCTTGTTCAATCACCTGTAGGCATGACCGGTCGAGCCATTAAGACGCCGTTTGTTGAGCAGATGGAACGGGGTGACGATGTTGCCGCCAAGGAGTGTAAATTCAAGTGCCTGAAGAAGTGTTCCTATAAGTATTGTATCAATGATCGACTGATGGCCTCATGTACCGGTGATGTAGACGACGGCCTGGTTTTCTCCGGTGCCAACACCTGGAAGATGGATGAAATCCTGCCCGTACAGGAAATATTTGACCGTTTTGTCCACGAGGCAGAGTCGGTATACAAGGAAAAGAAATAGGCCTGTTTTTGTATAAGGGGAATTTCTGATAGAAGGACATATGGCGTCAGACTCGGCCGAGCCCGATAAGGAACAAGGACAAGCCTCTAAGGTGCACTCGACCATTATAAAAGAGGCTGATCATCCCATCCGTCCAAGAGATATTGACCGTGAGGCACTAAAGGTTTTGTATCGGCTACGAGATGCCGGTTTTTCCGGTTATCTTGTTGGTGGCGGAGTCCGGGACCTGTATCTTGGAAAACAGCCAAAAGATTTTGATATTTCAACCAACGCCCGTCCTGGGCAACTGAGAAAATTATTCCGCAACAGTCGAACCATAGGCCGACGTTTTCGTTTGGTCCAGGTATTTTTTCGCGGCAATAAAATCATCGAAGTCTCTACCCTGCGCTCACGTAGCGAGTATGATATCAATGACACCGAGGTGCTTCCCAGCAATAATACCTTCGGAACCTTGGAAGAAGACGCCTTTCGTCGTGACCTGACCATAAACTCTCTGTTTTATGAGATTGAAAACAATACCATCATCGATTATGTCGGTGGCGTGGCTGACCTCAATAATGGTGTTGTTCGCATTGTCGGCGACCCTGAAATACGTATTACCAGGGACCCTGTAAGGATGCTGCGGGCGGTTCGGCATGCGGCTCGAACCGGTTTTTCTATTGAAGAAGAGACCTGGAACGCAATAGTCGCCCACAGAGAAGAATTGAATCTCTGCCCGCCTTCACGTATCCGAGATGAATTCCTCAAAGACCTCATTTCCGGTCACAGCAGGGCCTGGGCTGAACACTGTATACAGAGTCGAATTTTTTTCACCCTGTTTCCCTTTTACGAAAAACTGTTGTTGGATGAAGAGGGAGCCAGGCAGCTCTATGCACTTCTTGATGTTGTCGACAGGCTCCATACCCACCCTGAGAATAAACGGCTACGCCTGCCTGAATATATGCTTTTTGCGGCAATACTTTTTCCATGGATAGAAAAGAAGTACAACCTCCTGAACAGGGAAGTTAAAGGGGGCGGCTATCATCGTTTACTCATGGATATTCGCACGGCTTTGGAGGATGTCGTTTGTAGCCGTTTTAATGTGAAGCGGGCGGCAAAAGAAGCTGTAACAACACTCTATGTCAATATGCCATCCCTCCAGCAACATAGAAAAAAAGGGTGGCCAAAGTGGCTGCAGAAGAAGAGCTATTTTAACGATTGTCTGCGGTTTTTCGCCCTTGTCGAAGAGGCTCGAGGGGGAGCGGATGTTTCCACTCACCTCTTTTCTGCGGATAATAACCGAAGTGAGGTGGAGCTTAAGGTGCGTAATGGTGGTGGCGGACGTGGCCGCAAGGGAGGAGGAAACCCTGCATTTACCACCGATAAAGGCGGGGTGTTTGGGCTGGGCCATACTTCCCCTTAGCCGTTTTTTCTACTACCTCTCGGAGTAGTTGTGCGCTTTCTTTTATACAATATCCGCTACTGTGCAGGGATTGGGGCCAGGTTTCATATGCCGGTACCCTATGCCGGTTATCTCAAGCATTCAGCGGAAGTTCTTGACGATATAGCTGAATTTGTCGGTCAGGTTGAACCGGATATAATTGGTCTTGTCGAAGTTGATAGTGGATCGTTTCGAACCGGCAATGTGTGCCAGGCGCAGCAGATCGCTGATCATCTCGGCCACTATCACGTAATCGAGACCAAGTATGGCTTACAATCCGTCGCCGGCAAGGTGCCATTATTGAACAGGCAGGGAAATGCCGTTCTTTCCCGCCTCCCCATATTGAGTCACCGTTTTCATTATTTTGAGCAGGGTGTCAAGCGACTGGTTATTGAAGCGAGGCTGGCGAAAATAACGGTGTTTCTCGTCCACCTCTCTCTGACCTATCGAAATCGTCAGTACCAACTTGAGCGCCTGTATAGGTTGACTCGAGAGGTGAAGGGGCCGCTGGTTGTGGCCGGTGATTTCAATGTGCTCTGGGGTGATCATGAACTGGATCTTTTCCTTGGCGCCACCGGATTGATTAATGCTAACAGTGATGGGCAGCCGTCCCATCCAAGCAGTTCGCCCAAGCGTCAACTGGACTTCATTCTTCACAGCCCTGATCTCAAGGTAACCGATTTTCAGATCCCACAGGTGCTTTTATCCGACCACGCACCCCTTGTTTGCGATTTCGAATCATGATGGACTCGTAAAAAGTTCAAAACGCCGCTTGCACAGCACGGAAATACAAAGAGATATAGCCTTTCCGCCGTCGGTGGCGAGGCTTTTTGTGACACCGACAATCATAACACCCCTGCTAAGAAAGGGCACTGCGGAGCTGCTACGGTTATCGGGGAAGAGCAATAAGAGATCCGTTTCTACCTGTCACTTCGCTCCCATTTTTTTTTGCTCTTCTATAGGAGAAGAAATGTTTGCTGCAACATGTACATGTAGCAGTCACATCAATATTTTGTGTTATGATCCCTGCGTGTTGCAGCTGAAATCTGCTTATGGCCCAGAAGTCGAAATGATTCGCATGTCGTTGGTATGTGTGAAATTGAGTTGGTAGTTCTTGTCGATAGTTGATGAATTCAGCACAGCAGGGCCCGAGGGAAGGACTGATTACGGCCTTGATGTTTACAGGTTCTGCGCCAGATTATTGTGGCCAGCTCCATTTTGATTCATTACAGATACCCGACGTACTCTATGATGGGTTGCCGCCAGCCTGCAGACGCTGGTCGGTTACCAGTGCGTCAAATTCTCCAAGCATCACATCTTGGCCGATCCCCTCAACTACAGCCACAGCATCGGCATGCACTTGTTTGCTGGAAACCAGAAAGTCAATGTCAAGAATCTGTTTGACCAGATCTCGATTTTTCATAACAGATGCATGGTGGTCGCCAACCCCGAAGCTGAGGTTAAGAGCTTCGAAACGGCCCCTGCTTGTACCGCCCCAGCGGGCAAACATGCCATGCGGTGTGCCAAATCTTTTGCTGGTGTAACGGAATATTTCGTTACCTGTATTGATGGAATGCATGGACTTACCCTTGCAGTTTGCATAAAAAAAGGGAAAGCCCGGCCGGGCTTTCCCTTTTTAATTTACTTGAACCCGTTAATGCAGTTTAGAAATACGCCTCAAAGGTCAGGTAAACCTGATTGGCGCTTTCAATCGGATTCATGCCAAAGGCTTGCATTTCGAATTTGTCATCATCTAGGTCATACGGTTTGACGTTCCAGTCATATCCGCCGGAATAATTAAAGTCGTAGTACTGCCAGCCAAGACGAATAAAAGTCTTGGCGTACTTGGAGATGGCCTCGCCGGTGGGCAGGTCATAGATCAGGTACAACTCATAGGCATTACCGCGGGTTGCCAGTTTGGACATGTACATGTCGTCATGACCAGGGGTAAATGCAATCCAGTACTGGGATCCGTAGTTGTACTCGGCGCCGAGTTTCAGGCCGATATTGTCCATGTCGTAACGGATACCGGCATAGACGGAGTAGCCGTCTTCAGAGCTGGTGTTCGGTCCGGTGGTGCGCATTTGCATACCAACGAAGTCGTTGAAGAATCCGTTGTCGTTCGGGTCGGTCCGACTCCAGCCGCCAGCAAGAAAATAATTGAAGTTCTGGATCTTATCCATGTAGACGCCTGTGGTGTGGTAGATGTTGCCCAAGTTTTGACGGGCACCAAAACCGGATTGGGCGCCGAAGGTCTGCTCAATAATCGGATCTTGCCAGTTGGGGTAGCTGAACATGTTGGCAGCGGCAAAAGACTGTAAGTTGATTAAACGATTACCTTTCTTCATGACATCCCAGTCAATGCCGATAAAATCGGTATCACTGAGTCTGTTAACCTGATCGTCACCCTGCAGGCCGTTTTCGAACCCGCGACCATAGCAGATGCGGGCGCGACCGGTGCCCATGGCCTCTGCGCCCCAGGCATACGCATAGCCCACGGTAATGCCGTCAAAGGGGTAGTCCATATAGACGATCGGCGTGGCCATGCGCTCTGTACCCATCCGCATGTGCGCAGGCGGACCGTCTGTGGTCGGCCGGCGACCGGCAGATAACCAGATTGGAGCGCCACCGATGTTATTCCAGTTAATAAAGGCACGGTCAACATACAGGGCGCTGTCCGAAGGGGTTCGAGTGGTGTTGCCGTCAAAAATCGGCATGGATTGGCCGTAGAAAAGTCCGGCTCCGCCAGGAGTGGACTGCATGCCAAAGGCTTTGTACATTGCCAGTCGGCCTTTAAACTCAAGATTTTCCGTGGCCTTAACGCGCATGTTCAGGCGGAAGCGGTTGGTAAACAGGGTGTCATTTTTAAGGTCACCTGTCGAGGCGCCGGCAAAAATCGGCATTCCGTTTGCGTCCATTCCTGCAAGCCCCAGGGGAGTTCCGGTGGAGAATACCGTATCGGCATTATAGTAATCCAACCGAGTTCGGAAATCACCATAGAACTTAAAGCGGGCAGCAAGATCCCAGGATTCTGATTTTTCTTCCAGCATCTCATCCATGTCATCGACTTTATCACCATACTCGGTGATTGTCTCATTCTGTCTGGCAAGTTGCGCTTTCAGGGCGTCAAGCTGACGGGATAGTTCGTCAATCTTTGAAGTTAAATCCTGCGGGGCTTTGCCGGCGCTGGCAGAAGCTACAGCAGGCAGGGCAATGAGCCCGGCCAGTGCCAGCATGGAAAATTTCTTGACCATTCTTCTTCCTCCTAAGTATTATTTTCGGGATAGTCCCGAATCTACAATTGCCCAGAAACTCTGCTAAAGATAATGGAAATACTCTTAAGTTCGTTGCTCCCGGACAAGATTTATTTCCCGAAAATTGCATATATATAAAAATTTGTACCGTATTGGCAGGCTGTTGTCAACAGCTTCCATGAAAAAAGTAAAAAAAATTGTACCAAAGGTGAGGGTGGGGGAACGAAAGGAGAAAAGGTTACCCCACACAAGCAAAATGCTTATGTGGGGCAATCGGGTATCGGGAGGATTATTCGCCTGGGAAGCGAAAGGTCATTGTGTTGTTTTTACGGCCAATCCGGGTGTCAGGCTGATTTGTACTTTTTTCTCCGAGAGTTGTTCCTGCAGTTCGCGGATCATCTTGTCGACAACTTTTTCTACCGTTTCCGGTTCGAGTCTGTTGAAGGTGATGGTCGAATCCAGCCGATTCCTGAATTCGGGTGAAAAAAGATTCTTCAGAGCCTTTTGTTCTTTCCCGGAAGAATCGCCGAGAAAGCCTATGGCTCGTTCACTCATCTCCCGTGCCCCCGCATTGGTCGTCATGATCAGTATGACATTGCGAAAATCTGCCCGTCGACCGCTGTTATCGGTCAACGTAGAGTGATCCATAACCTGCAGCAGGATGGAGAAGACATCGGGATGCGCCTTTTCGATCTCATCAAGGAGGAGTACGCTATAGGGATGTTTACGGATGGCATCGGTAAGCAGGCCGCCTTGTTCAAATCCGATGTATCCCGGGGGGGCTCCAATAAGCCGGGCAACGGCATGCTTTTCCATGTATTCGCTCATGTCAAAGCGTTCAAAGTTCACGTTCAACGCCGATGCAAGTTGCCTGGCCACTTCTGTCTTGCCGACACCGGTTGGTCCGGCAAAGAGAAAAGAACCGGTTGGCGAGGTGGGGTTGCCAAGGCCTGCGCGTGAACGTTTCACAGCTTTGACCAAGCTTTCAATTGCATTGTTTTGTCCAAAAATATATGACTTGAGTTCGTTGTCCAGGCCTCGCAGTTCGTCGATGTCGTTGCCGTTTTTTGTGGAAACCGGAACCCTGGCCATTTTAGAGACAATACGTTCAATGTCGCGGACACTCACTGTCCGTCCTGTTTTGTTTGCAAGTCGAAACGAAGCACCCACTTCATCCATGACATCAATGGCCTTGTCTGGCAGGTAGCGGTCGTTGAGGTAGCGGTCGGCAAGCTCAACCGTTGACTGAATGGCTGGTTTTGAATACTTTATCTGGTGGTGTTCTTCGTATCTGGACTGCAGCCCTCGGAGAATACCGCAGGTGTCGGCAATGGAGGGCTCTTCAATGTCGATTTTCTGGAATCGTCGTGACAGGGCCCGGTCTTTTTCAATATGGTTTTTATATTCTTCATAGGTGGTTGAACCGATACAACGGATAGTTCCTGCCTGTAATGAAGGTTTGAGCAGGTTGGAGGCATCCATGGAGCCACCGCTGGTGGCACCGGCCCCGACAATGGTGTGCATCTCATCAATAAAGAGGATCGCATTGTCTTTTTCTTCAATGGCGCCGATGACATCCTTAAGGCGTTTTTCAAAATCACCGCGGTATTTGGTGCCGGCCACCAGAGTGCCCATATCCAGCATGTAAATTTCGGTACCGCTGAGGAGGTCGGGCACCAGTTTTTTGCGATCAACCGTTTCTTGTTGCCTGGTTTCTGTATCCTCAAAGATGCGCAGTGCCAAGCCCTCGGCCATTGCTGTTTTGCCGACACCGGGTTCTCCGACCAAAAGAGGGTTGTTTTTTTTGCGACGACAAAGAACCTGCATCATTCGCTGCAATTCCTGGTCCCGACCTATGAGTGGATCAATGGTGCCCTCGGCCGCCCGTTCGGAAAAGTTAACGGTGAACTCTTCCAGAGGGTCTGTCTTGGTTTTTTGTTTTTTCTGTTTCGGTCTTTGCGGTGCCTGACGGAGCGGTTCTTTCTGCAGGCTCTCCGGGATATTGTGGGAGATGTATTCCACTACTTCGAGCCTCCCTATTCCTTCGGTACCGAGGAAATAAACCGCATGGGATTCAGACTCGGTAAAGATGGAAACCAGGACGTCTCCAGTATCCACTTGTTTTTTACCGCAACTCTGCACATGGTTAACCGCCCGTTGCAGGACCCTGTTGAAGGCAATGGTCTGGGCGGGTTCGCCTTCCTCGTTTTTCAAGATTGGCATACTGCCGGAGAAGAAGCGTTCCAGCCGTTCCTTGAGGTTATCGTTGTTGCCACCGCATTTGTCTATTATGTGGCGGGCCAGATCATCGTGGAGCAGTCCGTAGAGCATATGTTCCACGGTGACATATTCGTGTCGGTGTGTTTTTGCTTCCTTTATCGCTTTGATAAGGGCCAGCTCAAGTTCTCTGCTAAGCATAATACCTATCGATTGGTTCAGCTCACCTGTTCCAGTGAGCATTTCAGCGGGTACTGATTTTTACGGGCTAGGCGGTGAACAGCAGCCACCTTTGTTTCGCCGATTTCACGGGTGTACACTCCGGCAATCCCTTGCCCCTGATGGTGTACGTTGAGCATTATTTGCGTTGCCTCATCAGTACTTTTTTTGAAGATTTCTTCCAGGATCATGACAACAAAGTCCATTGTTGTATAATCGTCATTGTGGAGGAGCACTTTGTAAAGGGGTGGCTCCTGCAGCTCTTCTCTATCGTCGGTCAGCGTTTCTAGTTGCTGGTTTGCCTTGTTCTTTGCCATTGTGGTTGATCTGTACTGTTAACAAAATACTCTTACTTTACGTGTGTCGTGCATTATCTGTGGTTTCAGGGGTGTTGGTGGAGATCGCAGTGACCTGCATATCTATCTCCCTCTATTGTAATGCTCTCTCCTGATTTTGCAAGGCCACAATAAAATGGAAAACGTACAATTTAACTGTGTCAACGGTATTTTTGAGAATGATTTCCCTCTGTTTTCCCTTGATCATTGAGAGGTGTCAGCATGCTGATGAGGAGGTGATGGAGAACGGTTATCGGCTCGACCATTGAGCCTTTTAAACGCATCTCAGCTTCGAGAATCTGTTGCAGCCAATGGGTAAGCACTACAATGGGGAAGGATGCAGCTGTTTTAAACTGCATGAAGACGGCATAGGGGTGACCGCTCAGCTCCTGTTTCCAGCGCTGCTGCTCTTTGAGTTTCGACAGGCATTGCTTTTGAAAAACATTTGCCTGCATGCCACTGCTGTACCCGTATTCAGGTTGTTCCTGGAGGGACTTGAACAGGAGCAGCGTGCGGACGTAGTTACGAAGGGTTGCTACGATGGCAAGTGGATGAATGGAGTTTTCCACCAGACGGGCACTGATGACAAGAGATTGGCCAAGTTGCTTTTTGCCGATGGCTCCTGTGAGTTCAAACAGTGCCTCCTGCCTGGTGCGGCCGACAACGGCATCAAGATCTTTCCGGGTAATTCGATCACGATCACCAATGGATAAGCAGAGTTTTTCTGTCTCCATAACGATGGCAACCGGATGAAAACCGACCCGGTCCAAGAGTTGCTCGATTACTCCACCATCCATGCTTTTTCGCATGTCTTTCAACGTTGCGGCCACAAGTTCCTGGAGCACTGATTTCTGGGCCTTTTGGGCACTGCTGCTCGCCCCTTGTTCAACGCTTAAATCGATTACCGCGTGGTGTTCTTTGATATATTTATACAGCCGTTTTCGTTTGTCCACCTCTTCGGCAAGCAGGAGGAGGAAATTGTTATCTGGAATACCGGTCTCCAGAGTTTTCTGTAGCAAGATGGCGGGATCATCGGTTTGCGTTCCAGCAACAGGTTTGCCTGAGGTCGCGGCAGTATTCAGAAGAGGTGTTGTCCAGGAAAGTTCGCCACCCGGGTGGGCAAAGTCAAAGTGTTTTTTCCATTCCCTGCTACTGAGCCGGGCCGGGTTGCTGTCGGGATTGTCCGGCTCCAGGCCACCGGCGGTAAGCATCGCAACAAGATTGCGCGTGGCCGCCTCGGTTTTGTTCTCTGAGTGGGCCTTGAGAGCCCGTTTCCAGAGAGATTGGGCCACCTTTTTTGAGTGAAAAAGGCGGGTGTCGCTGACCCTGTAAATTTGGCGGCCGGGCAGGAGGCTGAAACTCCGGAGTTTGGAAATGGTCCGTGCCGGATCTTCTTCATCACCATCCACCGTGTGGACCGTGCCGCCACTTTGTAGGAGGGTTTCTTCCAGGTTGCCTGCGCTTTGCCTGGACAAAAAACGGTCACCGATAACCAGATATACCTTGGGCGGTTTTGTTTCCACCACCTTGAAAAGGGTAGGTAGTTTGTCTCTGGTATATACCGCCATGACAGTTTACATCACCTCCGGACAAAGCGTATCCTGAACCATGGCCTCGTGAACACGGTCCAGCTCTTCCCCTTTTTTGTCTTCGTCAATAAGCTTGTGCAGGATGGCTGTCAATGATCCCGGTTGAAGATAGTCCTGGCCGCGTCCCCCTTGAAAAATATAAGCGGACTTATCTGCAACCGTTTTCCAGGAGATCGTTGCCGGGTTGCCGGCAATGACTTCAAAGAAATTTTTATTGTACGGGTCGTTGATAATGGCCATGCCGGTGCCAATAGTGGCCAGAATGTCAATTCTGCCCCGAAATAATCGGGTCAGCCGGGTATAGGCCTTAACGCCGCCACAAGAACCAAGGCTGAAGAAGCGTTGTTTTGAATCGAGGTCGTCATTGGTAATTGTCTGCTCGCGGATCGATTTAATAAGGGGGTCGGTGATCTGTTCGGATCGCCAGTAACTGTGTCCCCTTTGGGCAAACATCTCATCACCGCCCTGAAGAAAACGTCCGAGAAGCTGCTGTTGCATCTTTTCGCCGGCATAGATGTATTGGGCATGACTGATGGTCAACCCGTTCAACTGCTTTGTAAAGGCCACCGAAAAATGGTTGCGCTGCATGGCCGAAAATAATCTTGGCAGACCATTGCCGGGGTTCTTTGCGGCCGCATCTATGAGACGGCCCACTTCACGGCGTTTGCTGCCGGATAATGGTGAAAGAGTGTACTGCTCCGAAAACCTGGGTTGATATCCACTGCGGAGCAGGGTGCGGGCGTTTGAGAAAAAGGATTTTCGTCCGTCGTCATCGGGATGAAAAATCGATACCGAACTCAACCGGCCGTCTTCCTTCCACTGGACAAAAGGGGTTCGTTGATAGCAGCTGAGGTCGATGGCACCTCTACGAACGATCAGGCGGGTAATCAGGACCCGGTCACGAGTTGCAAGTAGTTCCGGATACTCCTGCAGGTAATATTGGAGAATGACACTGATGAGTCGAGAAAATGTTGAGGCGTCCTTGTCGGCCTCCTGGCTCATTTTTTCAATCAGATAGGTTCGGGCATCGGGCTGCAATACCTTGAGCAGGTGCACAAAGGTTGCGGAAAACAGAAGGATCGAGTCTTCATTTTTAAAGGCCGAGGCGGCGACCAGGTTGAGGATCTGCTTCTGCCTGTTTTCATCTTCCGGGAAAAAGGTGGTGATTTTTCCTTTCTGAGCCAAGCTGACAATAAAACTGGAAACCAGCATATTGTCTGGGTCAATGACCTTGATAAAGGCCAGCAGGTCATCGTGGTGGTTGGCAAGAATTCTTTTTTTCAGTATGGGAACCAGGATATCACGGAAAGAGGAGTCGTACAGTTCACTCCCCTGGGAAAGGAGGGCGTAGATGTTGGCTGAACTCATATCGCGGGCAGTCTGGACCCGGTCGGCAGATGTCGCCTTACGCAGAATGCTGATCATGGCCGTCCTGTTATTTGCCGACATGGCGGGGTAAAATTTTTTACCATAGGTAAATTGTATCTGATTTGAAAGTTTCTTAAAGCGTGCATAGAGTTCTTTTTTATTCTGCCTTTTAAGTTGCGCTTCCGATATTTCAAAACCGAATCGGTCGGTGATGGCATGGAGATTGTTGATCTTCCAAATCAGCTCTTCGCCACCGTCGTAAAAAGCCTGAAGAAGGGCTTTTTTATGTTCATCATCCAGGCGGTAATATTGGGCTTCCTGCACCTCGGACGGCAGGGCGAAATAGCGGATAATCCAGAGCCAACCATCGATACGGTTCATTTCTTCCTGTTTGAACAGGTTGTGGGCATTCCAGGCATCCTCCTGGCGCAGTTGTCTCAACAGGAGAAGGGAGTCGAGTATGGTTTCCGAATTCATGTCCTTTATCCTGGCATAGCTGTCGGCGGCCCTTGCCTGATGATCAACAAGGCGTGCCAGAGTCATCATGCCATCCAAGGCCTTGACGGCATCCATATCTTTAATGGTCATGAATCCTTCAACTGCCCTGTTATTGGCATCCTGGAGACCGTTAAGCAATGGAATAGTCGTCAGTGAGTGCGTTGGCGAAATATCGGGAAGCAGAAGGTAACTGCGAAAGGCCCTCCCGGCTTCGTAACTTAAACCGGCAAATTCCGGTAAGGCCTGAAGGGCGAGGGGAATATCCACTCCTTTAAGTATGCTCCATTCTTCAAAAGCAAGTACCTGTTCGTAGGAGAAGTCTGTTTTCAGGAGAATTTCCCAAAACTGCCTGATGGACTCGTAGTCAATACTGGGCAGCAGGCAGATCTTACGAAAGACTCGCTGGTCGTTGTAACTTAAGGCGCGAATGATCTCCCGGCCATAGTCCAACTGGTCACCGGTTAAACAGACTTCCGTGCTGTAGAGGCTGAACGTGTTGCGAGAACTGACATCTGTTAATGGGTACCTCTCGCCTCCTGCAGCAGAAATAACAGTCGCCGGAATCAGAAGGAATACAAGAAGGTTTAGGATATGTTTGCGGGTTTGTTCAACCCGGTTTACTGTTTTGCGCAAATGTGTCATTGTCGGTTGTTTTGTTGTTCATGGGAGTTTTTAGCCTATCCGTAAACAATGGTCTCCATACCCTTTAGAGGTAAAATTTGTTGAATAAGTATTCGGTGGATACGCTGATTTCAGTGTTTGTCCTGCTTCTGGCCATGCTTCTCTGGGGGAGTTCTTTTGTCGCCATGAAGTTCGCCTTTACTGAACTTGAGCCCATGGTGGTGGTTTTTGGCAGGCTGATCGTCGCTTCTCTTTGTTTCCTGCCTTTTATCCGTTCGTTTTATCAATTACCGTTGAAAAGGTCGCATATCCTACCACTCATCTGCATGAGTTTATGTGAACCCTGTCTCTATTTTCTTTTTGAGGCCAAGGCCCTGGAGTTGACAAGTGCCTCCCAGGCTTCCATGATAACGACCATGCTGCCTTTACTTGTTGCCTTGGCTGCCGGATTGTTTATCAATGAGTCGATTAACCGCCGGGTTGTTTCCGGTCTTGTACTGGCCGCAATCGGTGCAGTCTGGCTTTCCCTTGGAAGCACGGTGTCTGAACAGGCACCACGTCCGATCCTTGGGAATTTTCTCGAGTTCCTTGCCATGATCAGCGCAACAGGATACATCATTTTGCTAAAAAAATTAAGTAGCAGTCTGCCCCCACTTTTTTTAACTGCAATGCAATCCTTTGTCGGCGCAATATTTTTTCTGCTGGTTATACTCTTTACAGGGACAGAAGTGCCGAAAAATATTTCGGTTGAGGGCTTTTTATCGGTTCTTTACCTTGGTGTTTTTGTCAGTGTCGGTGCCTATGGCCTATATAATTTCGGTGTCAGCCGGGTCCCGGCTAACCAGGCGGCAGCATTTATTAATTTAATTCCTGTGTTTACCATTATTCTCGGTTTTTTTATACTGGGAGAGCGGTTGACCGGATGGCAGCTAGCCGCCTGCCTGCTGGTTTTTGTTGGTGTGATGATAAGTCAGGATAATAGCGTAGATCGTAGACAAGAGAAACGTTGAAATGGCTCGGATATTGATTTTTTGCGGAATATGTTTTCTCCTGGCCGGCCTGTTGTGGCCCTGGTTGAGACAGATACCTCTGGGACGCCTGCCCGGAGATATTGTGATTGAAAAAGAGAATTTTCGTTTGTTCCTGCCTGTTACCAGTTCCATCTTGATCAGCCTGGTTCTTTCCTTGTTGTTCTACCTGTTCAGGAAGTAGAGAAGTGGTTAACCAGAAAGAGGGAATTGAAAGATGTTTTGGGTATTGCCGACAGTGTGATCGAATCCATAGTCTGGAGAGTCTGTTCGCAAGCAGGCATGCTCGAGAACTCATTGTACAACTCGATAATTTTGGACATATTGATTTCCTTGAACCGAGCAATGGAAGTCAACCATGCTATGCAACAGAGGCCTTGTTTGGGAAGGCTCGCGGCAAGATGTTTGGCGTGTTGCTCTGCCGGGATGTCTTCGGAAAAGAGATTGTGCTGTACGCCTTTTCCGGACAGTTTAACGGCAGGTGGCGGGTGCCCGGTTGGGTTGACCCCCTGTTTGATGTAGACTGTTTTCATCGCTGTAACGACGTCAAGGAAAAAGAGATCAAAGCATTGGGCAGGGAAATGGAAACCCTGCAACCGGGCAGTAAGGAGCATGATGGTTTGCGCCGCCGACGTAAAGCGCTTTCCCAGTCTTTGATGAGGGAAATCTTTGCCCTCTATCGTCTGCCCAATTTCAGGGGAGAGGAGCGTTCCCTGTACGAATTGTTTACCGGCAATGGAGGCGTTCCAACCGGAACCGGAGATTGTTGTGCTCCGAAATTGCTTGCGCATGCAGCAAGGAACAACCTTGTACCGCTCAGTTTGACAGAGTTTTATTATGGGCGGGAAAATCTTTCGCGTAGCTGCATGCATAAACAGTTTTATCCACCATGCACGACAAGGTGCCTGCCGATTTTAGGTCATATGCTCTGTGGTGTCGAAGATGTGTGATGATATGGAAAATGGCTTGACGGTTATTCATGCCAATTCCCAATTCGTGGTGATCGACAAACCAGCCGGCTTGTTATCCGTCCCCGGTCGTGGCCCTGACAAACAGGACTGTGTGGTTCGTCGGGTGCAACAGCAGTTTCCGGGTTGTCCCGAGCAACCGGCCGTACATCGCCTGGATATGGATACTTCCGGACTTATAATCCTCGCCCGTACGGATCAGGCGCATCGGGAACTATCCCGCCTGTTTGCCCATCGACGGGTACACAAGACGTACTTTGCCATCCTTGATGGAGTTATTCTTGACACGCAGGGGGTGATAGAACTTGCCTTCAGGCTTGATCCGGAAAATCGACCACGCCAGATCCATGACCCTGTGCATGGTAAACTCGGGACTACCAGCTGGCGTAGAATTTCCATCCAAGACGGTAAGACATGGATGGAGTTTATCCCTGTTACAGGCCGTACCCATCAACTCAGGCTTCATGCAGCCCATGAGCTTGGTCTGGGCTGCCCGATTGTCGGCGACCGTCTTTATGGCACCAGAAAACCGGGTCAGCGCATGTTGCTTCATGCCGCTCAACTGCGCTTTGTGCACCCGCAGACTGGAGAACCTGTAGAATTTATCTCTGAAGTTCCGTTTTTTTAATGCTGATTACCATCAACGTTCAGCTAGTCCTGCTCGGCGAGGGGACTGATTTTATTTTTCTATACCGGGGACAGAATACTATTTCATCACAGATAACTATTCAACTGCTTGTACCCAATTTGTATATAGAAAAAAATGATATCTGTCTCCCGGATTTGTGAAAAAATTCAGCACCCTACTTCGAAGGCAGCATAGGCAATTCTACTTTCAAGCTGAGTTTTGATGGTAATCACAATTTTTAAGTGTTCGTTTTCTTTCTCTTGAATTTGTCGATTGTCCGTAATGAATATCTACAAAGGCCGGTTTGCCGGACCGTTGTAGAGTGGGGTATACTTACGGAAACATGTCTTGAGAAGTGTGCAGCCGGCAGGATGTGGATTTTGCCGGCTGCAATCAGAACAATGAGATATGGACATTAACCGTGATACATAGCCAGCGCCCGGTACTCATCCGTGCTCAGCTTGAAGTTTTCATCGAAATCGAACCGCATGAAGAGTTCCGTTGTAATGCCAGCCGTTGTTGCTTCATGTCGAGAAATAGCCCCATCGTCATTCATATCGATTAAATCAAAACCAGGGGCGGTGGCAAAAGCGGGAACCGCGATAAAAATGAGAAAGAGGCTAAATGCCATTATTTTATACATGATGAACTCCTTTGTAACCGTTATTCAGGAAAAAAAATTGTAACGTAAATATTGTCGGTGTCGCAAAAAGCCTCGCCACCGACGGCGGACAGGTTATAACGCATTGTTTTTCCGTACTGTGCAATTTGCGTTTTTGACTTTTTACGAGACCATCAAATATTGAGTTACCTCTATAATGAGTTTTGTGGTTCTGTAAACACCGCCGCGTATTCGTCAATACTCAGCTGCTTGTCCTTGTTAACATCAGCTTGAATAAAGGCCTCGACGCTAATGCCTGCGGCAGTTATTTCACTTCCTGAAATGGCTCCATTTTGGTCCGTATCGATCTCCTCGAAAGCGACGAGCCCTGCAAATGCAGGAACCGCGATAAGGCTGAGATATAGAAAGGCGAGCAAGATTTTGTACATGATGTACCTCCTGTAGTTGTTTGTTGTGGTTCACAATTGGACATCGGCTGTTTTACTCAAATGCATGGTTCGTGCCATGTTTTTTTATCCTTTGTATTCAAGCATTTATGTGGTTTTTGCTGCTCTGGGGGATAAGGCGTTGTCGTAGCGTGCTGACATTTTATTGAGCAATAACCGTATCTTGTCAGAATTAGGTAATATTTCATGTGCCTGCTTGGCGACAGGAGGTGAACTTGATGAGGGAGTATCATGCTTTCGAGGTGTTGGCATGTTGGGCACCAGGGGATATTGTTTGTGAGATCTTGATGGAATATTAATATGTTGCCTTGTTTTTTATTGATCTTTGTAATAGGGTTGGTTGTGGATTATGTATAACTGTTTGTTTCAACAAGGGTGCCCTGAAAAATGAGGATTTTCGCCTGGTGTCAAGACATGCGAATAATTTTACTATGGGCAGGATATTTCGAGGATAAAATTTTGAGCATAACGCCGAGTTCGGGCGAAAATACAATTTTTCAAAATACCACAAGATAAAGCCAAACCTGCCGTAAAACAGGGACGGAAAGCTACGGGATTCAGCAAGGAATTAGCCGAGCTGCCTATTTGACATGGGTGGTTCGGCTTTTTTTTGGTCGAGATAAAAATGCTGCATGAAAACCATGCTCTATGCGAAGGAGGATATCATGAAAATCGGGGCACCGCTGGAAACAGCGCAGGGGAAAGAGTCGGCAAAGGATGCATTTGCACCGAGCGACCAGGGGCAGAGCAAAACCCGAGCAGATCAGCGGATACAGCTCAATCATCTCCTTCGCGAATTGCGTGAAGAAGTGCGCGACCTCGCTGATTTTGTCGGTAAGGTTAAACTAGGGTTGACAAGCATAACCGCTGGTGAAACGTATCTCAAAAAGACAGTGGGGGACATCACGGCACTCTTTCTCGAAATTGAAGAGGTCAATCGTGCATTTCGCAACGACACAGTACGTCACATTACCAATTTATGGGAACAAATGCAGGCTAATCCTGTATTGTGCGATCCACAGCAGAATTTGACACAGCAGGAGCTTTTGCACGCCCTGACCCTGCTGGAAGATAGGGGTGCAAAAATTGTTTTTGCCGTCGGTCAACTTACAATTCCTCATCGTTTGAACCGCTGGCTGGACAAGGCGCGCACCGGTTACTATGTTCCCTTTCATCAATTATTTGAAGATGAGTTGCCCGATCCAAATGATCGCCTACGAGTGCTTCGCACCATCGCCTCGGCGCCTAAAACCTTAAAGGCCGGGATCGTCTGCTCCGACAATGGGCTTATCTATCGATACAACCCAGAACCCCGTGGTCGGGTCTTAAGCCTGGTTTGGGTGAGTGTGTTGTTCCTTGCCGTGACCATTCTGGTATGGACTGTCGGTAATAAACATTTAGCGGTACTGCTTCCCGAGCTGCCGTTGGACACAGAGGTGCTTCCTCTCTTGTTACCTGGCTGGTTTGCAATTCTTTTGGGAGTCCTTGTCCATGTTGCTGTTGCAGGTGTAAAGCGTAGTCGCGAGTCGGGGTTGCCGCCGGTTGTCGCCGTAAAGGACTGGATGTTGCTTTTCAGCGCCCGCAAAGGGGACATAGTCGTCAAGATATTGCTAGCTTTAATAGGCCTGTTTGCATTGGTCTTTTTGGTCGGAGGCAACCAGTTTACGGTGGCCAGCGCCTTTTTTACCGGCTACAGCCTGGATAGCTTCATAGGCCTGTTTGGTGAATCCATGGATCAGAAGGCTACGGCCCAATTGACAACCATGCGAAAAAAATTCGGTTTTAACGATGAAGGATAATGTGAAATAACAAGAAATAATATGGATGCAGTGGCTTTGATGAAACGATGTCTGTAAAAATAGGATTGATCAGTGACATCCATGCCACTGCCACTCCACTTCGGCAAGCATTGGCGATTTTTAAGCAGCAGTCTGTTGATCTGGTTCTCTGTGCAGGAGATATAGCGGGTTATGGAGCTGAGCTTGAAAAGAGTGTTGACCTGCTGGTTGCCAACGGCTGTGTAACTATTCTTGGTAATCATGATGTCTGGTATCTTGACCATCAGGCTGAAGAGCAAGAAAAAGGAGCTGAAACATTTCTCTACAATTTGCCGGTGACATGGAATTCCACCATAGAGGGAAAACAAATTTATGCGGTTCATGCAAGTCCTCCCTTTTCAATGTCGAGGGGGATTACCTTACTGGATCAATATGAAAATATTCTGTCAGCCGAGAAAGAACGATGGGCTCATGAATTGAAAAAATACAATTACGACGTGCTGGTAGTGGGTCATACCCATCAGGTTTTTGCCGAACTGTTGGGGCAGACCCTGGTGATTAACCCGGGGAGCACGACATTTAATCATACTTGCGCAATTTTGAGCCTTCCTGAGCTGAAGGTCAGCATTGTTCCATTATCAGGAAAAACCCCCAGAAAGGTATGGCACTGGGGAATGATGAACAAAGAAGAACTCAGCATGTAACAACGCCTCCTTTCCTCTTCCCAACCCTCAATGCTTTCTGCCTTGTACTTGGTTGGTAAGGTCATTCCAGTTCGGGTGTGGTCCCTCTGTTACTTTCATACGAAACCTTAAACCTTTCATTCCCTGCTTTATCTGCCAGGTTCCTGGCTAACTAACCCACGCCGTTAAATGTCCAATGCGTATTCTTGACCGATGTTTTTGTTAATTCCTGGGTTGAGTGTTCGGGTGAAGAATTTGCCATGATTCAGCCTCGGTGACATCTGTAAGGCACCTGTAAGTCGTTACTTGTTGCTGCAACGCATGAGTTTTCCAGGTAGTGCGTGGAACTTTTACCTGACTTTTCAAAGGTAATGGTTATAATTTATCAAGAGGTAAATTTTCCTAAAGGAAAATTTTTACCATAGTTTTTTGAATAAGGTTATCTGTTGAAGATGGAGATGAAGATGAGGATATACCAGATGTGATCATATCCCTCAGAGCGTAACCTCTACTAAGGGGAAGCAAAATGGATATCTATCCTCAGTTCCGTCTTTTCATGATTCTTCAGGGTGGAGAAGGGAGCACATCATGAGAGAGGAAGTTACAAGTTTTGCTGCACTTTATGGATATATCGAAAGGTTGCCGGAAAATGACACGTATGTAAACCACCTGGAGTCCGGGCAATGGAAGACGTATTCTAAAACAGAATTTATAACAACCGTACGGCATCTCACTTTGGCTTTCGAGGCTGCGGGCTGGCAAGGGAAGCAAATCGCTTTGGCTATAGCGCCATCGGTCTATTGGCTCATGATTGATTATGCTTTGATGCTCAGCGGTGCTGTGAGTGTACCTCTTTTTACAAACATCTCCGCACAAAATTTACGATTTGAAATCGATGATGCAGACCTGCATACTGTATTTACACAGACTGAAGAGCAGGAGAGAATCATACATGGCGCTGACAGAACGATAACCTGTATTGACATCGACACGTTGGATCCACAACGTCCATCACTTGATACTTTCATCAAGAAAGGCCAAGAAATTGACCGGAAATCACCGAAAAAATTTGACGAAATACTCACTAGAATCAATCCCGATGATTTAGTCACAATCGTATACACTTCGGGCACTTCTGGTTTGCCCAAGGGAGTAGAACTCACGCATTATAACCTTATGTCCCAACTCATCGATACCGCAGTTAAATACCGCTTTGATGCCACAACAGATAAATCCCTGAGCCTTTTACCGTTGGCACATATCTTTGAACGTATGGTGATGCATTTTTATCTCGGTACTGGGATGAGCATCTACTTTGCCGATGATGTGCGAAATGTCGGCAGGTTGATGCATTCCGTTCAACCGACGATCATGACCGTTGTGCCAAGGCTTTTGGAAAAAGTCTGTTTCAAGATGTACAAAAAAGCAATGGCGGGAAATCCGGTTAAAAAGCTGATCGCCATGATCGCCTTTTACAGGACACGCCAAAAAGATCCTGATAGCCCAAACACCTGGCTCGATAACCTTCTGGACAAACTCGTCTACACAAAGCTTCGAGAAGCTCTTGGTGGGCATCTCCGCATGATGATATCGGGTGGTGCACCTTTATCCGCAGACATTTACCGATTTTTCCTGAACATCGGCGTCCCCTTGTATCAAGGATACGGGCTGACGGAAGCGAGCCCAGTGATTTGTGCGAATGCGCCGGGGGAAAATAAGGTCGGTACTTGCGGTAAGCACTTTGCCCATACGGAGGTGAAAATAGACCAGGCCGGTGAACTCCTTGCAAGGGGGCCGGGAATTATGAAAGGATATCACAACAATCAACAGGCGACTCAAGAAGTGATTGACAGTGATGGCTGGCTCCATACCGGCGATTTGGCGGAAATGGATGATGAAGGGTACATCATCATAACGGGAAGATGTAAGGAGCTTTTTAAAACATCAACCGGAGAGTACATTTCACTCCATTACATTGAGCATCTGTTAATGATGAGCGGCTGGTTTGACCATGTCCTTATCGTTGGCAATAAGAGACCGTTTGTGGTGGCACTCTTGATGATCGATGAGGGGGCGATTAGTGAATTCGCAAACACTCATGGCTTCATTGATAGAGAAGACGCTGTTCAATCCAAGCTCTTTCAAAAAAAAATCGATCAACTTATTACAAAAATAAACAATCAACTCAATCACTGGGAAAAAATCAGGGGTTTTCATCTCATCACGGAGAGGCTGACCATAGAAAATGGGGATTTAACCCCTTCTATGAAACTTGCCCGGAATCATGTCCAGAAGCGTTTTAAAAATGAGATTGAGGAGATGTATAAAGGGCACATCTGAAGGTATATTTTGAGAGTTCAACAACTCACGTTGCATTATTGCAAGGAGAGCACCGGATGGAACGCATAGCAATCATATCTGGCCTGAGAACGCCCATGGCAAAAGCGGGTGGTACATTTAAAACCCTGCAAGCCGATACCCTTGGCAGCAAACTTGTCAGAGAAGTGATGTTGCGCTCTCCAGTGGAATATGACGAAGTGGATGAGGTTATTATCGGCAATGTCGCCCAACCGATCCATGCTGCAAATGTCGCTAGGGTCATAGCGCTTCGGGCTGGTTTTAGCGAAACCATCCCTGCAGTGACAGTGCATAGAAACTGTGCTTCAGGCATGGAATCCATCACCACCGCCGCCGCCAAGATCCACGCGGGAGAGGGTTCTGTTTACCTTTGCGGTGGGGTGGAATCGATGAGTAATATCCCGCTGGTCTACAACAAAAAGATGACAAGCCTCTTTGAGAGACTGGCCAAATCTAAAACAGCGCTTGATCGTCTGCGTGCACTTTTTGGGTTCCGGCCGGCATTTTTAAAACCGGTTGTGGGACTGATGTCCGGCCTTACCGATCCGGTGAGTGGACTCTTAATGGGATCGACTGCGGAAGTGCTTGCCGGGGATTTTGGTATCAGCCGGGAGGAACAGGATGCCTTTGCCCTGGAAAGTCACCAAAAAGCGCAGAGAGCAAAAGAGAGCGGCAGATTTGCCCAGGAGAGTATGGCCGTCATCTATGATGATTTTAACGGTGCATTTCTTGATTTTGATGATGGGATCAGAGCGGGGCAAACGATTGAAAAACTGGCCCGTCTCAAGCCCTTTTTTGACAAAAGAAACGGGACCGTAACAGCGGGCAATGCATCACAGGTCACCGATGCAGCCGCAGCCGTGGTTGTCATGGGTGAAAGCGAAGCGAAAGCAAGAGGCCTCACTCCGTTGGGATATTTACGAGCATACAGCTATTCAGGGCTTGAGCCAAAACGTATGGGGTTGGGACCTGTGTTTGCAACCCATAAACTCTTTGCAGAAACTGGCCTTGCAATGCAGGATATTGAGCTCGTGGAGGTCAACGAGGCCTTTGCAGCGCAGGTGCTCGCCTGTTTGAAAGCATTTGATTCCAAGACGTTTGCTGCAACACACTTGGGTAGTACAAAAGCCGTGGGTGCAATCGATCCCAAAAGGGTAAATGTCAACGGCGGTGCCATTGCTTTGGGGCATCCGGTGGGAATGAGCGGCACCAGGCTGGTGCTTACAATTTTGCATGAACTGAGAAATCGCGATTTGCAAAGGGGGCTGGCAACACTCTGTATAGGCGGTGGGCAGGGTGCGGCACTTCTTTTGGAGGTGGAATGATGAGGACGAAAACAGAAAATTTTGAATTTACCAAAGACCACCGCGGAATAGGAACATTGGTCTTTGATATCCCGGAAAGTCGCGTCAATGTCCTCACCACTTCTGTTCTGGATGAGTTTGCATCATATTTGGACACTCTCCAACAAGATAAAACAATACAAGCGCTGTTTATCGAGAGCGGCAAAGAAAAAAATTTTATTGCCGGTGCGGATATTCATGAGATTCAAGCGGCACATGATGAACAACATATCACCGCGTTAGTGCAAAAAGGGCAGGATATCTTCAGCAAACTCGAAAATCTTCCTTTCCCAACCATTGCCATGATCAATGGCGCATGCCTGGGTGGTGGCCTGGAACTCAGTCTGAGTTGTACGTATCGTATCGCTACCAGTGATCCACATACCCGCATCGGTTTGCCGGAAGTGAATCTCGGCATTTTGCCGGGTTTTGGCGGTACCCAAAGGCTGTATCCTTTAGTCGGGTATGCCAAAGCTATGGAGTTGATTGTTGGCGGCAAGCGACTCAGAGGTGAAAAGGCACTGAAGCTTGGGGTGGTCGATGCTTGTGTGCCCAGAGGGTATCTGGGATTTAAAAAAGAGGAATTCATCCTGGGGATTTTGCAAGGGAACCTGGATAAACAATTACGCACAAAACGGAAAGGGGTTGCATGGTATGAAAGACTCCCTCCGGTGAGAAATATCATCAGCTCGATTGTTCAAAAAAAGGTGCTTGCAAAAACACATGGCCATTATCCTGCCCCTTTGGCAATCATCAAGGTGCTGCAGGAGAGTTTTGGCAAGCCTCTTGCCGAAGGCCTCAGGATTGAAAGAGAGGCTGTTACCAAGCTGGCCCTTACCACTATCTCAAAAAATCTTATCGAACTCTTTTTTATCTCGGAACAGCTCAAAAAAGAGACCTTCAGTACGGCAGCAGCTAAAGAAATTCACCAGAGTGCAATTGTCGGCACAGGTGCTATGGGCAGCGGCATCGCCTGGGCTTTGAACAATCAGGATATCAATGTTCGCCTGAAAGATATCAATACTGCAAGTGTTGGCAATGCCGTTGGTACAATCCGCAATATTTATGAAGGCATTAAAAAACGGGGTCGATTAAGCGAGCGTGAAATAGCTCTGAAGATGGATAAAATCACCTTCAGCACCGAGTGTGAAGGATTTGCATCAACCGATTTTCTGCTTGAAGCAGTGAATGAAGACATTGATGTGAAACAAAAAGTATACCTGGAATTTGAAGCTGTCTTGAAAGCTGATGCGATCATCGCTTCAAACACTTCATCGCTCTCCATCACTGCGCTGGCTAAAAAATTAGCCTATCCCAATCGATTTATTGGTATGCATTTTTTTAATCCTGTCAATCGCATGCCCCTTGTTGAGATCATTAGCGGAGAGAAAACCGACGAGGAGACTATTGCCACAGTGGTGAAGTTAACCAAGCAGATGGGTAAAACTCCAATCAAGGTCAAAGAGTCAGCCGGATTCCTGGTGAATCGTGTCCTGCTGCCTTACCTCAAAGAGGCTGTAACCATGTTTGAGGAAGGTGAGGATATTAAAAACATAGACAAGGTTCTTTTGGCATTTGGTATGCCGATGGGGCCTCTCGCCTTGATAGATCAAGTGGGTGTGGATATTGGTGAAAAAGTCTCCGGGATTTTGCATCAAGCGTATGGGGAACGGATGGCGGTCAGTGGAACCATGACCCGGATGGTCGAGCAGGGATGGCTGGGTAAAAAGACGGGTATTGGTTTTTATAACCATAAAAGCAAGCGCCCTGAGCTCAATACAGGTGTTGTAAAATTACAAACCGGCCATGAAAAACTTGAGGAGCAAACCATACAGGATCGGGCGCTGTTCATCATGATTAATGAAGCCGCAAGGTGTTTGCAGGAAGAGGTTGTTGATAATGCCAGGTATCTTGATATGGCAATGGTCATGGGAACCGGCTTTCCGGCATTTCGCGGTGGACTTATGCGCTACGCCGATGAAATCGGTATCGATCAGGTCATCTCAAGGTTGAGCCAGTTCCGGGTAGATTATGGAGAACGATTTGCACCCAGTAATCTTCTGTTAACTCTAGCAGATAACAAAGAGACCTTTTATGGAGGTGCTACATGAGTATCTTCAAAACAATACGGATGAACTGTTTGACAAAACCTCTCTTTAACCTGATCAAATCCAAAGAGCTTTTACCCCCAATTTCAGATACTGAAAAAACAGCGTTAAGGGCTGGCGGTGTCTGGATGGAAGGAGATCTTTTCAGTGGCCATCCGGATTTTGAGAAAATCTTCTCTGCACCCTATCCAAAACTCAGCGATGAAGAAAAGGCATTCCTCGATAAAGAAGTTGAAGAACTGTGCGCGATGACAAATGATTGGGAGGTCTTTCAGCAAAGAGATTTACCTGAAAACGTGTGGAGCTTTATAAAAGAAAACCGTTTTCTGGGGATGATAATCCCTAAAGCATATGGCGGGCTTGGCTTCAGTGCCTATGGTCACAGCTGTGTAATTGAAAAGCTGGCCAGCCGTTCACAGGTGCTTGCGATCACGGTGATGGTGCCAAATTCCTTGGGACCGGCTGAGCTGTTGCTTCAGTATGGCTTGGAGCAACAAAAAAAGTATTACCTGCCACGCTTGGCCGATGGGCGGGATATTCCATGCTTTGCCCTCACTGAGCCGGAGGCCGGAAGCGATGCAACGTCGATACAATCATATGGCATCGTCTTTAAAGACGGCGAGGGCAAGCTTAAGATCAACCTGCAGTTTGAAAAGCGCTACATTACCCTCGGTGCGATTGCAACGGTCATAGGGCTGGCCTTTGTCCTCAAGGATCCGGAAAATATACTGGGCAGGGGAGGCGATCTGGTCCGGAAAATATACTGGGCAGGGGGGACGATCTGGGCATTACCTGTGCCCTGATCAATGCTGCAAAAGAAGGCGTGGATCAAAGTAGACGCCATGACCCTCTGGGTGTCCCTTTTGTTAACGCACCACTTGTGGGGAAAAATGTGGTTATTGGTATCGATGATATCATCGGTGGGAGTGAGGGGATAGGTAAGGGTTGGGAGATGCTGATGGAATCGCTTGCGGTGGGCCGTGGTATCTCGTTGCCCTCAACCAGCACCGGTGGCAGTAAGTTTGCCGTTTTTGTTGCCTCAGCCTACAGTGCGGTGCGGCATCAATTTGGTATCGCTCTTGGTAAATTCGAGGGCGTTGCAGAGGTGATCGGCCGTATCGGGGCGGAAACATACCTTCTCGATGCGGCAAAAAACTTTACGATTGGCGCCATAGACAACGGTGAAAAACCAGCTGTGGCCAATGCGATCATGAAGTATCAAAGCACGGAAAAATATCGAAAAATTATCCTTGATGCCATGGATGTCCAGGGCGGCGCAGCGATCATCCTGGGGCCAAAAAATCTTCTTGCCCATGCCTATTTTGGCGCACCTATCGCCATTACGGTGGAGGGTGCGAATATCATAACACGGACATTAATCCAATTCGGCCAAGGGGTGATTCGTTGTCATCCTTATGTGAACGGTCAGGTAGAAGCGCTTGAAAAAGGAGATGTCGATACCTTTGACACCTTATTTTTATCCCATCTCCAACATGTGATTAAAAATGGATTCAGGTCTATGCTGTTTGGCCTTTCCAGGGGATATCTGCACAGGCCAAAATGCGACGGTTTTACGGCCAGGTATGAGCAAAAACTTATGTGGGCCTCGGCCAAATTTGCCTTTTTGAGTGATGTGGCATTGGGGCTGATGGGGGCTGGACTCAAAAGAAGAGAGTCCCTCTCGGGACGTTTTGCCGATATTCTCGCCCAGATGTACATGCTGACGGCAACTCTGAGAAGGTTTCGGGAAGAAGGAGAAAGAAAAGAAGATGAAGTGTTGCTTAAGGTTGCTATGGGGGAGGGATTTAACAAAATCGATGCAGCGTTTGCAGGTATTTATCAAAACGTATCCAGGGGCGTTATGGGGCTAATTTTTTCGATCATAGGCTTCTTCTCCAAACTTAATTCTTTTGGTTCGGTGATAAAAGATGCTGATTTGCATAAGATCGCAACGCTGTTGACCTCAAATGTGGCCGTAAGGAATAGAATCTGTAACAATATCTATATTGGCGGCCGGGTCGAAGAACTTCTATTGGCTGCCCAGGCCATGCAAGATGCGAAACAGGCTCTTGCTAAACGTAAAACTTCAGGTGAACAGGCACTGGATGAACAGGAGAAGGCACTGGTCCAGATGGCAAGAAAACGGCAACGTGCAGTCATTGCAGTCGATACCTTCAGCCATGAGGAGTATTTCCGATGTTGAAATTGGCGCTCTGCATTTCTTCAGTGTTTCTTTTTATCATCAAGAAGCTCAGCGGCGCCAATTTCACCACCAGCGGAGAAGCATTACCTGACGGGCCGATTCTTTTTCTGGCAAATCACTTCACCCGTTTTGAAACATTTGTCGTCCCTTATCTGCTTTTTAACAAGCGTAAGCGTATTGCCCGTTCTCTGGCCGATGACACTGTTTTTGTCGGTTGGCTCGGCGAGTACCTGCGCCTTGTCGGCTCGGTATCCACTAAACATAAAGCCAGAGATTGCATCATTGTCGATGACTTTCTCTCTGGCGATGCCGATTGGATAATCTACCCGGAAGGCCATATGGTTAAAAATAAACAGATCAGATTTAACAAAGGAGAGTTTTACATTCATACGGCGATGCGTCAAGGGCCGGTACATACAGGTGCCGCAGTGCTGGCACTGAAATCTGAAATATTGAGAAAGAGGGTCAAGGAGACAACGGATGATGAACAAATCAAAAGGTTTTGCAGCGCTCATGATATCGAAAAAGAGAGAATAGATAAGAACGTCACGCTTAACATTGTGCCACTTTCCATCACCTACTACCCTGTCCGGCCCGGAAAAAATCGGTTGCTGCTTTGGCTTGATAAGCTCTTTAACCTGCGCGGCACAAGACTCTTTGAAGAGTTGGAGATTGAAATCAATCTCTTGATGGATGCCAATATGCACCTTCATTTTGGAAAACCCATTTCCACTGAAAAATATATAAAGGATTACAGAAATGAACATAGCGGTTCCTTTGATGATGAGGAGTTCTTAGGACAACTTTTCGATAGCCAAAGAAAAGAGGTGATTCATGATGCCATGGAGAAAGTGTATGGCAATATGCAGGTAAATTTTGACCATATCTTTATCCTCAGCCTTTTCACCATGCCAACCGTGAAAGTATGTCCAGGCTGTCTCAAAACGCTCATATATAAAAATGCCAGAGAACTGAGGAAAATAGAAGGTCTCAACCTCCATCCGGAGCTGAAAAGTGACCTTTTTAAACTCATCCTCGACAAAAACTATGAGCCATTTGCATCAGCAATCAAGTTGGCAGTGGTTCAGAACATTTTATATCAAGATAGTGAAGGGAATTATCTCTTTGATAAACATCTGCTAGAGCAGGATTATGATTTTAATAAAATCAGAGTGCAAAATACCCTGCAAGTCATACTCAATGAAATCAGGTGGCAAAAAGACATTGTAGAATTGGCAAATCAAAATGCCACGTTCAGTGAACAGGAACTTCGTATTGATAACTTTGAGCATATTCAACAAGAGGATTGGAATTATTATGAAAAAGAATATCTCAAGTATCATGATCAAGTGCCGATGCAAGAGAGTGTTGGTGCGCCAACGGTATGGTTTGATGCAAAAAACAGTGTAGGCCTTGTCTTTTCACACGGTTATATGGCAGCTCCTGCAGAAGCCGAAAAGCTGGCTGAATACCTGTTTGCAAAAGGTATCAATGTCTACCTGCCAAGGCTGAGAGGGCACGGTACTGCACCTGAAGCGCTACAACATGTGAGTGCAAATGACTGGGTATTGGATTTTGAGCGGGCATTTACAATGATGCGACAGGTCTGTGCCAGGGTTTTTATAGGGGGATTTTCAACTGGCGGTCTTCTGGCTCTACTACACGCAGCGGAATATGAGGTCGATGGCGTGATTGCTATTAATTCGGCGTTGAAGCTGAATAATCTCCAAGTAAGCTATATCGTGCCGACACTGCACGCGTTTAATGAAATGATAGCGCATTTGCGCGCAAAGGGTATCAAGGAGTGGGTTGAAAACAAGAGTGAAAATCCTGAAGTCAACTATGATAAACACCCTTTGGCCTCCATCGCGCAAATGGAGCGGGTCATGACCCGAGCGGACAAAACACTTGAACAAATCACTGATCCAATTTTGGTGCTGCAGGGAGATAACGATCCGGTGGTGAATCCTAAAAGTGCACAACTCATTTATAAGCGTGTAAACGCTTCAATGAAGAAGCTGGTTATGGTGCCAAGGACGAATCATATCATCATCACCGGCGAGGGCAAGGAAGAGGTCTTTGAGAGTGTGCATCGCTTTATTGGGGATGTGTTGAGAAGAAAATAATGAAAAAGCAAGACCATCCACATATTAGTATCCGGCTGTGGCATCCTGTCTTCAAAGGGCAATTCGGAAAGGGCATATTACTTTTCCTTGAAGCGGAGGAGCATTGAGAGAATCGCCGCGCAGAACGTACAAGTTCCCGCCATAAAAAAGGCAGGCATGAAGCTGCCGGTTTTTTCGGCCAGTCCTCCGGCAATGGCAGGGCCGGTTATCTGTCCCAGGGCAAAAATAAAGGTGATGATTCCAAAGACGCGGGCTGTTTTTTCCGGGCTGGTATGATCGCCAACCAGGGAAGCCATGATGGAAGGGATGCTCCAGGCGACGATGCCGAAACAGCCAATTGAACAATATAAGAAAAATGAAGGCAGGGGAAAGGCGACAAGCAGGTAGCTGACGGTTTGGATTGCAAACACTAAAGCCAGGGTCGTACTCCTGCCGATCTTGTCGGACAGGGTACCGAAGACTGGCCCTGAAAAGAGGCTGCACAATCCCACCATTGCCCAGAAGTTTCCTGCAACAGCTTCAGAAAATCCATGTTCGTTCACCATGGTGGTTACAATAAACGTTGCATAAATAACATAGGTGAAACCAAAGCAGAGGTAGATGATACCCAGGTGGATGATCTGTTTTTTTGAAATATTTCTGGTTTCGTCTGCTTGCCTGAATGAAGGGCTATTGCCCAAAGGGACAAGGCCAAGTTCCTTCGGACTGTTGCGGAGTACGGCCAGACAAAGCAGCGATACTGCCAGCACGATTAAACCCAGAATTTGCCAGCTTAGTCGCCAGCCCTGCGCACCGCCGATACTATTGAGGTAGGGGATCAGTTTTCCGGCAAGGAGAATGGCAAAGCCGCTGCCGATGACGATGAAACCGGTGGCTCGACCCCTGTGACTTTTGCGAAACCAGGAAGAGGCAAGGGCCATAATAGGTACGTTGGCACCGCCGCTGCCCATACCGGTGATCGTGTACAGGGTGCAAAGAACCCAAAAGGCATGCAGTTTTCCTATGGCTATCATGGTGGTGCCGATGGCTAACAGCGAGAAAAAAATGACAGACCGATAGCCAAAGCGACGGGTGAGGGGACTGCAGAGCAGCACTGCGGCGAGGTATCCCACAAAGTTCATGGTCGAGAGCAGTCCCATCTGACTGTAGGTGAGCGCAAGAGATTCGCCCATGGCCGGTAAGAGCATGCCCAGGGCAAAACGGCCAAGACCAAGGCTTGCAAAGACGCAAAGCATGCCGGCCCAGACGATATGCCAACCGTAATATATTTTTTGTTTAGGTTGGGGGGGAGGGCTCATGGAACGGTGCGTTCAATGGTTTGGGCTTTGGCGAAATTGTTTCTTCGTATGCACAGCCGGTCAAAGGGAAAGAATTGCCTGGTTTGCTGCTGTAGTAATCCAGGTTTGCTCTCTGAGGCAGATCAAGCATCACGGTTCGCGAAGGGAAAGGGAGATTCGTTTTCTCTGTTTATCCACTTCAAGGACCCGGACCAAGACCTGCTGGCCCACCTTAACCACCTCTGCGGGATCTTTGACAAATCTGTTTGCCAGCTGACTGATATGCACCAGGCCGTCCTGGTGGACTCCGAGATCGACAAAAGCGCCAAAGCGGGTGACATTGGTTACAATACCCGGCAATCGCATCTCAGAAATCAGATCATCAATGGTGTGCACATTTTCGGCAAAGGAAAAAACGGTAAACTCCTGGCGTGGATCGCGACCAGGTTTGGCGAGTTCTCCCAGGATGTCCTGCAGGGTCGGCAAGCCGAGCGAGTCAGAAACATAGCTATGCAGATTGATCTTTTGTCTGAGTTCCTGTTTGTTGATCAGATCGTTGACGGAGCAGCCGAGATCAGCAGCCATGTTCATCACGGTCTTGTAACGTTCCGGATGGACGGCTGAATCGTCCAGCGGGTTTTCCGCACCATGGATACGCAGGAAGCCGGCGCATTGTTCAAATGCCTTTGCCCCAAGCCTGGGGACCTTCAATAATTGTTTTCTATTGGTAAACGCCCCATGTTCATCCCGATAGGCAACGATATTCGCAGCCAGGACCGACCCCAGGCCCGATACATAGGCGAGTAGCTCAGGCGAGGCGCTGTTGACCTCAACGCCGACGCTGTTGACGCAGCTGACCACTACATCTTCCAAGCCCTTTCTCAAATCGCCCTGGTTTACGTCGTGCTGGTACTGGCCGACGCCGATTGATTTTGGGTCGAGCTTGACCAGTTCCGCCAGCGGATCCTGGAGACGGCGGCCTATAGAAACAGAGCCGCGAACAGTGACGTCATGATCAGGAAACTCGCGACGGGCCACTTCAGATGCTGAATAGATCGAAGCCCCACTTTCGTTGACTAGCGTTACAAGAATGTTGTTCTCCAGGTCAAGGCTACGGATGAACTCCTCTGTTTCACGACTGGCCGTACCGTTGCCGATGGCAATGGTTTGAATGTGGTGGCGTTGACACAGCTTATATACTATTTTTGCCGCTTCCTCTTGTTTGCGTTCACCGTGCGTCGGATAGATGGTTGTGAAGTCGAGTAATCTGCCGTGGCCATCCAGGCAGACCAGTTTGGTTCCGGTGCGGAAACCGGGGTCAAGGGCCATAACCGTTTTTTGGCCAAGGGCAGGCGCTAAAAGTAATTCGCGAAGATTTTCAGCAAAGACCTGGATGGCTTCCTTATCAGCCCGCTCCTTGAGGTTGGTTCGCAGTTCCTTTTCCAGGGAAGGGCCAAGCAACCTCTTATAACTTTCTGCAACAGCTCTTTTCAAGTGATCCCCAAGTTTTCCTTTAGGCGGATACCGAGTGTTGAGAATGGTCATGGCCTGATCATCATCGGGCTTGATTGACAGCCTGAGGAATTTTTCGGTCTCACCGCGAAATATAGCAAGTAAACGGTGCCCGGGCGCCTTACGAGCTTCTTCCTGCCAGTCAAAGTAGTCACGGAATTTGGCTCCGGCCTCCTGGTGCTTTTTTACGACCGTAGAACGGATTATCGCCTTTTCGGCAAAGAGCCTGCGCAGGCGCGACCGCACAGTCGAATCTTCACTGACCCACTCGGCGATCACATCCCTGGCCCCTGCCAGAGCATCGTCCTCGGTGGTTACGCCTTTTTGCGGGTCAATAAAGGATGCAATTGTAAGCTCGTTGTCATGGCCGGTAAAGATAGCCTTGGCCAGGGGTTCCAAACCCTTTTCTCTGGCAACCATTGCCCTGGTTTTTCTTTTCAGCCTGTAGGGCAGGTAGATATCTTCCAACGATGCCAGATCGTTTGCATTGTGCAGGTTGGCCTTCAGTTCGCTGGTTAAGAGGTCTCTTGTGGAGAGGGAATCCATGATCGTCTGACGGCGTTTATCCAGTTCACCTAGCCTGGCCAGCTGGTCGCGAACGGCTGATATCTGGGTTTCATCAAGAGAACCCGTCACCTCTTTTCTATATCTTGAGATAAAGGGAACCGTTGCCCCTTCGGCCAGGAGAGCTGCTGTGGCCGTCACCTGTTTGACCGAGACCTGGATGTCGCCGGCAATACGGTTATGATAGTGTTGCATCTGATCCATGGAATAGTATCTCGAATCTATGTGTTATTTTTTGTATGGAGCATGCATCGGGACCTGATTTACCCAATGCTACCGGTCGTCACTGCTGCAATGAGGGCGTAGCGGGCTAATTTACCGCTAAAGGCCAGCAGAGAGAACTGAAGAAAATTAAGACGCAATGTCCCTGCAACCAGGCAGAGCGGATCACCAATCAATGGGAGCCAGGAAAGTAAGAGTGACCAGGATCCGTATTTACGAAAAATTGTTGCGGCTTTATCCGATTGATCCGAATCGATCCGTAACACCTTGTGCATGATAAATGTCGAACCCCAGAGGCCTATTACGTAGGTGGTGCATGCACCGAGATAATTTCCGATTGTTGCCACGGCAACGACTTGTTCTGCATCAAACGAGTGAAGGATCAGACCGATGAGCAGCCACTCGGAACCCAGAGGTACAACGGTTGCCGCCAGAAAGCTGAGGGCAAACAGGGCCGGCAGGCCGCTATGTAGCAGAAATTCTTCCATCTTTACGTTGTTTGCAGCAGCTTGACCAAGGACAAACATGAGCGCTTGATTTTTTGATATCCATTACATTCCAGGTGTCCAGAGCATCGCCGATGCGAAGGTTGAGGTTTTCCCTTCTGCCCCGGTTCAGACCATGATCGCCTATTAATTTGTCTGTCAGTCCTCGCAGTTTCCAAATAATATCATAAGTATACCGTCAGGTTTGCCCGCCAAGAGAATTTAGGCGAAAGGATCGGGACCGGCATGATGTATCGTTTGAGGCCCATGACCTCGGCTGCTGCAAGCAGCATCTCCCTGAAACTCATGGCAGACGAGCCTATGTCAACCAGGTGGTTTTCACTCGTTTCTTCCAGGGTTATTGATTTTTCCAGGTAATTGACAACGTCCTCAAGTCTTCTGCCAATATAGCCGGTTGCTCCTGTAAGGAGTATATTATGCAAATTTTTATCAGGCATGGTTGCGAAGTTTCAATTCAATGGGGTGGGGGTGAATGTACATTTGCGCTGCCAGGTATTCCTGACCGTATTTTCATTCATGGCGACCGAATTCCTCTTGTCAAGGTATAGAGTCCATTTAGTGATAGGGTAAAAGTACCTTGTTTCCATTGATGAGTTTTTTTTGATATTTTATATGATGAATTGGCGATATTTCTTTTCGGGAGTATAAGAACAAGGAATAGAAGTTACAACCTTATCCTGTTTTCTTTCCTGAAGGCTATTTACTCTTCAC
>CALZIH010000017.1 GCA_945787305.1 uncultured Desulfobulbaceae bacterium
TTTATTGAACCATAGACCAAGGAAGTGCCTCAAATATCGGACGCCGTTCGAAGTGTTCAACGCTATAACTGGTGGTGCACTTGGAACTTGAATTCACCCTGGGTATACTCTTGTTTTTATAGAATAACATACAGGGTAGACCGGTGATGATCATGTTGGCAAGGTCGCTTTGAGGCCCGGAGGCGGAAAATGCTGGCAATTTTAAATCCAGCGGGCTTTTGCGACCGGTTAGCCTTGAATAATGCATTGACACCAAGCGAGCCAAGGCGTATATTCTAGACAGGCTAGCCAGAATACTCAAACCAGGGTGTCGCTATGATTGAAAATCATTGGCAACTGCAAGATGCTAAAAACAAATTCAGTAAGCTCGTTGACAAAGCTCAACATAATGGTCCACAGATTGTAACCAAGCACGGCAAAGATGCGGTCGTGGTACTCTCTGTCGACGAATATAAAAAATTAATAAAACCCAAAACCAATTTGGTTAAATTTCTCCAAGCTTCTCCCCTTGCAAAAGAAGACCTGGACCTAACTAGAAGCAAAGAAGCACCAAGAGATATAAAGTTATGAATTACCTGTTAGACACCTGCGTAATTTCAGAACTCATCAAGAAGTCTCCCAGCCGCAAAGTGGTTAAGTGGATCTCTCAAGTTGAAGAAACAAATCTTTTCATCAGTGTGTTAACCATCGGAGAAATCCACAAAGGAATCGAAAAATTACCCAAAAGTAAAAAGAAGGATAAACTGCACAAATGGGTAAATGACGATCTTCAGGAACGTTTCAAAAATAAAATAATAAATTTTGATCTCCAGGTAGCTACTGTATGGGGTCAAATCCAGGCGCACTCAGAGAAATTAGGCAAAGCCCTGCCCGCAATTGACGGGCAAACTGCAGCCACAGGAATTTCTTACGGCCTAACAGTTGTAACCAGAAATACGACAGATATGGAAGTTAGTGGTGTTGCCTTGCTCAATCCATGGGGATAGAGTGTGCAATCGTTTCAGCGCAAGGAGGAAGCCGTGAATGAAAATTCCATCTACGATCTGATAATTGTCGGCGGCGGGCCCGGAGGTTTCACCACCGGCATTTATGCCATGCGGGCCGCCCTCAAGACGGTTCTTATTGAAAAAGGGATTGCCGGGGGCCAACTGAATAATACCGAAGAGATTGAAAATTGGCCCGGTACGGAGAAAATCAGCGGTTCGCAGTTAGCTGCCAACATTGCCAAACATGCAGACCAGTATGGTCTTGAGGTGGTGACCAGAGAGGTGGTCATGATAGAACCGGGCCTTGATTATCATGCCGTCGAGCTTGACGACGGAACGATCCTCAGGGCTCACGCAATAATCCTTGGCACCGGCGGCAGCCCGAAACGGCTAGAAGTCCCTGGTGAGAATGAATATTACGGCAAGGGCGTTTCCTACTGTGCGGTCTGTGATGGCTTTTTCTATCGGAATAAAACCGTTGTCATTGTTGGCGGCGGCGACACCGCCCTTGAGGAGGCCCTCTATCTTGCCAAAATTGCCACCAAGGTCTACATTGCCCACCGCCGTGACCAGTTTCGTGCCGGCATGATCCTCCAGAAAAGAGTTTCGGCAGACAAGAAAATAGAGGTGATGTGGAATACCGTGGTAAGGGAGGTGAAGGCTGATGAACTGGGGGTCAACGAAGTGGAGTTACAAGACACCCAGACCGGTGAAAGTCGCCAACTGGCAACCGATGGCGTTTTCATATTCATTGGCTTTGAGCCCAATAATCATCTGGTTCCAGCCGGAACCAAAATGAATGCTGACGGGTACGTGCACACCGATGAAAGGTGTGAAACCAATACTGTCGGCATTTTTGCCATTGGTGATCTTCGTGAAAAATATGCCCGCCAGATCCTCACGGCGGCGGCGGACGGCTGCACGGCGGCCCTGGCTGCTGCCCATTATGTGGAAAACAGAAAGGCCAGTGTCTAACTCCTTCCGGGTCCGGAGGGGGGTGGGCTGAAAAAGCACTTATTGTCAATGAGTTGCAGTTGCAAGGGTATGAAGGCTGATCGGTATGAAATATGGAGGGGTGCACTTGTTTGACTTTTCTTATTAAGGTTACGATCAAAGCTCAACAAGGCAGAGATGCCTGTGTGACATTCGAAATAGGGGGCTGGATTTTTTTACCAACCCGGGAGACAGATTAAATTTTTCTTTATTTTTTTATCATTAACAGCTGGTTACATAGTTAGCTATAGTGAAAGTCATTCTGTGCCCGGTGTAGAAAAATAAAATCAGTCCCCTAACAGAACAGGAATAGCTTAGCTTTGATGGTCTCAGTTATCTTGTTTGTTCAGAGAAAAAAGCCAGAGCACCCTGTTGTTCCTGATACTTGCACTAGCTCGGCGAAAGGAGCTCATCGGAAACAATCCTGTTTCGTCCCCCCTGTTTTGCCGCATAGAGTGCCTGGTCCGCTTTCTGGTAAATGGTGTCGACCGTTATCCCCGGACCCGGTGTAATGGAGAGGAGGCCGAAGGAAACGGTAATAATTTTTTCCACCCCACCCCACTGGTGCTCTATGGCAAGAGCGGTAATGGAAGTTCTGATGGTCTCGGTCAGAGCAAGCGCCTTCTCGGCTGAGAGGTCCGAGACAATAATTCCAAACTCTTCACCACCGAGCCGAAAACAAAAGTCACTGCTTCGATGCAGTTTTTGTTGGAGAGTCTGAGCTATGGCCTTGAGCACCTCATCTCCTTTTTGGTGCCCGTAATGGTCGTTATACTGCTTAAAAGAGTCGACATCCGCCATTATAAAACAAAGGGTTTTATTGTTGCGCCTGGCGCGGCTCAGCTCTTTTTTTAAGGTTTCATTGAAAAAGCGCCTGTTATACAGCCCGGTCAACGCATCGGTGATCGAGAGCTTTTCAACACGTTTTTTATCGGTTGTATCCTGATAAATGGTTGTGTACCCATCTATTTGCTTATCCTCGTTATACTTGGCGAAAATTGTCGCCTCTGTCCAGTAGGATGCGCCGTTTTTGCTCTGATGATGCAATTCGCCGCTCCAGTTCTGTCCGCTTTGAATGGTTTGCTGCTGGTTGTGCAGTACATTGGTCGGCAGAGTTGGGTGCAGTACCATGCTCGGCTCGTTGCCGATGAGTTCCTCCCTTGAATAGCCGGACACTTGGCAGAAAGCGGTGCTGACCTCGGTGATGACGCCATGTTGATCGGTGGTCGAGGTGATAATGTTGTTGTCGATCAGGTCAACGTATTCCTGTAAAATCTTGTTCTGCCGGGTTACCTGCTGGTTGAGTCGGGCCGGGATTCTGGAAATCAGAATCGAGAGGGGGATGGATAGCATCAGGATTGTGCCGATTATGAGAACCATCGCCTTTCTGCTTTCGTGCTTCATTCCCTGTATCGCTTGATCCTTGGGTATAAGGAGCAGGTGGGCCTGGTCTTTTCGGAGCAGGAGTCCGAGTGAGGCTGCATACAGGTTTCCCAGGGATTCCAGATCACTTCCCGATGTGTTTTCCAGAATGGTCGAGATTCGGTCTGGATAATCGTCAGCGAGGGTGCGTCCGGTTTGCAGGTAGCGTGACCATGAGAGTGCATCCTGATAGTGCTTGAGATAGTGACCGTCATGGTCGGCCAGGACAATATTGAAAAAGGGGCTGTCTGTGAATTTTCCCAAAAAACCCTTGGCGTGGACATTAATGATGACAATGCCTTGAAACTGCTGGTTAACATAGACCGGAGAGGCTATACGCAGCACCGGTTTATAGGGGATCTCTATTTTTTTATGTTCAACATTCAGGTCCAGCCTGGAGTGCCAGAACGTATTGGCGGGAATTTGTGAGGCCTCGATAAAGTAATAGCGTTGGGATTTATCCTGCAGGTTTTGTTCTTTAACTATTTCCGGCCACTGTCGGCCCAGATTCCAGTCAATTCGTATTTTTTCCATTCCCTGGGCGTCAAGATAGCGCACCTGCATGAGTGAAGGGTTGCTATTGCTGAGCGCATAGAAGAGTTGGTTGGCGACTTCCCGGTTCTCTGCATCCGGTTGTAGAATATAATCGAGTAACAACGGGCTGTTTCGCAGAGAGGTAACATATCCTTCCAGGCGCTCGGTAAATAAGAAGAGTTGTTGACGTTTACGGGCAAGTTCGCTGTCGGCTTTGTTATCGAGTTCCGCTTGAATGCTTCGTACATCGAGATTGTAGTTGATGACGGAGGTGAGCAGGGCAATCAGGAGCCCAAAGATGAGGAAAAGGATTATAAAATAAATACGATAGGATATTTTCGGATGTGCAAAAAACATAGTGGGATTTCCTTCTGCTGAGGAAGTAGAAAGAATCAACAGTTGTCGGTGCCGCAAAAAGCCTCGCCACCGACGGCGGAATGGTTATAACTCATTGTATTTCGGTACTGTGCAAACTGCGTTTTGAGCTATTTACGAATTCACCAACAGTTATGTGATTATAGCACAAGGAAAAGAGGGTTGAAATTTTTCTTTTCCTGACCCTCTGTTCCGATGTCAAACCAGCTCGCAATTTTTTATTCCAGGGTCGCTGTTATGGTACAGCGCATTGAGTTTGAGCGAAAGAGCATGTTACAATGTATTCAGGTGATGTACCGTTACCCCGTTTATGGCCTCTGCCTGTTTGGCAACCTGCCGGTGGTGCGTGAAAAGAATGAGCTGATTTTGCTGTCCCAGTTGCGCCAACACCTGGAGAGTGGCTGCAGCCCTGGCATCGTCGAAGTTAATCAGAATGTCATCGACAATAAAGGGCATGAGTTGGCCGTTGCTTGCTCTGTGCTGCAGGCTGGCCAGGCGTAGAGAAAGATAGAGTTGGTCGCGGCTTCCTGTTGACATCGCGTTCACGCCAAGGAGCGATTGTTTACTGTCGTCACGGATACCCACCAGGATTGGCTCTCCCCGGTCATCGACGTCTGTTTTCAAGCCACTAAAAGACCCCAGGGTCAGCTCGGCAAAGAGTCGGGACGCAATGGTCAGTACGGGATCTTGGTTTTTGCTGCGAAAGGTATCAATCTCCCGGCGTAACATATTGATACCAACCTGCAGCCGGAGATAGTGTTCGGCGTCCAAGCGTAATTGCGCCAGGTTGCTTTCCAGTTCTTCAACCTTGCGGGCGGCGAGTTCGCTGCCATCCATCTGCTCAAGCATTTTGCCGGCTTCACCTTTCTGTTCGGCAAGGGTCTGAATTGCGGGATCCATTTCCTGAGTGATTTGCATGGTCAGCTCATGGAGTTCTCCCGGCAGACTGTCGCCGTCAACACCCTGTATTTGTCTTGACAACTCGTCAAGGCTCAGCTCTCCTGCAACCTGTTGCAGGTCTTGTTCCAGGTGTTCGAGCTGTTCGGCTAGCCGTTTATGGTCGGCTGCTTTCTGTTCGGCCAGGATGAGTTCTTCTTCGTTTTGGCAATCGGCAAGGGCAAGCAGCTTTTTCATTTCCTGTCCGGCAGCGACGAGTTCGAGTTCGCTTTCTCGAATTTCCGCATCCAGTTCTTCCAACCCTTTCCTGTAGGTTTCATGCAGCGTCTGTTCTTTTCCCGCTTTGGTGAGCCGGTCGTGGAGTTGCTGGACGCATTGACCGACCGGCTTTTCCGACAGTTCTGGCGTCACGTCCCGTGTAAGTGTTTCGATTTCCTGTTCAAAATGCAGGCAATCACGATCAATGCCCTGGATGCGACTTTTAAACTCAGTCGCTTCTTTCAGGGCGGAAAGAATCTGCTCTATGGCCTCAAGCAGATCCTGGGCGGCTTCCGGTGCAAAGGGTTCTTTTGTTCCGGGTAATATCGCTGTCTGGCGCCATTGTTGCTGCCACTGTTCCTGCTCTTTTATACCCTGGACATGCTCGCGGTTCGCCTGACTGACAAGTTCTGTCTGGCGCTCCCTGTCGCGGGAAAGTTCAAGAAAGGTTTCGCGAAGGATTTGCTGCTCTTCGAGAAAGGATTCGGCTGTTACAAGCAACGGCTCAAGCTCTTGGCTTTTTGGGAACGGGAGATTGTTATCTGATAGCAACGGGATGATTTCCTGCTGCATGCTATCTCGCTCAACAGCCAATGCCTTGCACTTGTTGCTCAGGTCCGTAAGATCAAGGGCGTGGTGTTGTAATTTTTCCATCTCTGCATGCCAACCGGCCATGTCTTTTGGCGAGTCGGGGAGAATATTCAGGGGCTGCCAGAGGTTGTGCCATTCCTGCCTGTGTTGTTTCAGCTCACCCTCAAGGGCCTGTTGCGCTTTGGAGTTGTCGTCAAGACGTTGTTTGAGCTCTTCCTTTTTTACCTGCAAAGCTGCAAACCCATGGACCCGGTCCGCCTCCAGGCGGAGCCGATCACTGATATTGTCTGCATGGAGCATGAGGCCAAAAAACGTCTCGCTTAGCTCGGTATCCGGCGCATACCGGGTAACTTCTTCGGTAACATCTTCCTGGCCAATCCAGTTTCGATAGATAAGCTGCCAGCCCCTATTACGGCGTGCACGAATGTTTTGCAGTTCATCTTCACTTGGGATTTCGCCGCCGTAGATGAGTTCTTGCTGCCGGGTATGCAGGTGCTGCAGTTCATCTTCGATTTCCTTGCCCTGTGTGATAAGGTGCGTTGATTGCTGTTCAAGCTTCTGCTGCCTATCCTGGAACAGGCCGATGCTTTGATTGAGGGGCAGGCTTAGGTTGAGAAGTTGTTGTGTCGTTCCCTGCCAGTGTCCAAGCTGTCTGAGTCGAAGACCAAGCGTTTCTTTTTTTGTCTCGCAGTCCTGTTCAAGCTCACGGATACGGTTGTCTATGTCTCCGGTCTTACGCCCTTTAGTGACGGCCATCTTGAGCTGGGCTGTATCCCCTGGCCTTGGTGTTTTGGCAAGCTTGTTTTCGATTGCCGCCAGCTGCTGTTGCGCCTTGCTCATCCTGATTTCAGCATCCTTTTGCGCCTGCAGCAGTGCCTCGCGGCGGGAGGTCAGGGCAAGAAGCTGTTTTTTTTGTCGGATGAGAGGGGTAAGCTCCTCACTACGTTCCAGGTTCAGAGAAGGTGCAACGATTTGAAGCAGGCGGTCGGCCTCCTTAAGGTGGACAGCCCGCATTCCTTCAAGGCGGGGTCGGTCTTTTTTTGCCTTGTTGTATTCGCCCAGACGCTGGAAGATATCTTCAACAAGAGCGGCTTTTTCTATGATCGGCTTGTACGGTGAAAGTTGTTTGATTTTGACATTAATGCTTGTTCGTCGGGCCTTGGCCTGCTCAATCTGCTGGTTCGCTCTGCGCAGCTCCTGTTGGGTTGCACTCCTTCGTTCGCTGAAGTCTGTTGGCAATGGCCGCAAAGGGCCTAGAGCATGTTGTTGTTCCAGTAATTTTGTTCTTCGGGAAAACAGGGGCAGGGCCCGGTGCAGTCGTTCAAGGTGCTGTCGCCTGCGATCGAGTTGCAGCCGTTTCTTGTTGGCCTCTTGCAGCTCCCTGCTTACCAGATCAAACCTGTCGGCGTGTTCCCGCCATTGTTCGGGTTGCAGGCTCAGGTCACGGATTTCTTTATTTAATTTTTTATGCAGGTTGAGGGCTTTATTGATTCGTGGCTTTTGGGCCTGTTTGCGGAAGAGGGTGTCTTTTTCCGTTTCCATCCCTTCGAGGATCTGGTGCAGGGAACCGAGCCCGGCACCTGCAGAAAACAGTGCCTCCCCGATTTCACCCTGTTGGGCCAGGATTTCACGGCCGCCCTGGACCAGGCTGTCATGGTCGATGCCGTACAGTGATTCAAACAGGGTCAGGTCCAGCCCCCCTAAAAAGGGGATAAGCAGGGCGGGATCCATGGTGTTGTGGTCGGCATCGATCAGGTCGCCTTTGCGTTTTTTGCGTCGGTAAAAGGTCAGCGACTTTCCTGATGCAGAGAGCTCGCCTCCAACCAGGAGCTGGTTTCTGGGATGGATAAAATCATCGCTGCTCCGCTCGGGAAACCCAAAAAGCCACGCCTTCAGGGCGCGGAGAGCGCTGGATTTACCTGCCTCGTTAGGGCCAAAGATGACGTGCAGGTCAGGCCCCTGTGCAGAGAAGTCCAGGGCTTTTTCGGTAAAGGGGCCAAAGGCGGGAATCTCAAAACGATTGATTCTCATTCGCTCACCTGCCGTAAAATCCTGGCCAGCAACACCTCACGGACCTCTTCCAGCAACGCGTGTTTCTCTGTATTGTCAGCAGGTAACAATGGTTGTTCTCTGAGGAGTTCAGCAGGTAAACGACTAAGAAGGGTTTGCAGTTCAGGAGCATCAAGGAGTTCTAAATCGGCTTCATCGATCGAATTGAGTAACCCCTCCATGGGAGAGCCTTCCAGGGCCGATGGCTCCAGCGGCTGCGATCTGTGGGTATGAAAAAGGATCTTTTCAAGCCATATCTCTCCGCTATCGATCGCCAGCGCTTCCAGCGCGCTTTGCCAGTATCTGCTGTCTCTGAGAAGTTCTCCATGAAACGGACAGGGACCTTGCAGCTCCAGGCGGAGCATCAGCGGGCGGCCGTCTGTCGACTCCAGCTCCTGAGTATAGGCCTCGCTTACTCTTTCCAGTAATTCGCTTTCACAGGTGATGTCACTGCAGTCCATTTGATGGAAACCCCAGCGGATAACATCAAGTTCCCGGAACGTCATTTCACTGACCCTGTCGTTATCCACCCGGACCAGAGTCGCGCCCTTGGCCCCGGTTTCACGGATATGACGTCCCTGCAGGTTACCGGGAAAGAGTATCCAGGGGTCCCGGCAGACCTCTTCCCTTTGATGAACATGGCCCAGGGCCCAGTAATCATAGCCTTTGTTGATCAGCTCATCTCGTGTGCAGGGCGCATACTTTTCATGGCCGGGACGACCGGTTAAGGCGGTATGCAGCAGGCCGATGTTAAACAGGTGGGGCTCAGGATTCGGGTAATTGACGGCCAGGTTGTCGCTGACCTTCCTGCGCGGATAACTCTGGCCGTGGATAGCGACATCCAGTTCATGTATCTGTACGGTCTGTGGGCTCTGGCTGGAAAAATGAACCACATTGTCCGGTAGCCGGAGGGTTTTGGTAATACGGCTGGCAGCGTCGTGGTTGCCTGAAACCAGGAATACCCGGATACCGGCCTGGCGGAGTTTATGCATCCGCTCAATAAAAAACAGGCCGGTGTTGTAATCCTTCCAGGTGCCGTCGTAGAGATCACCCGCCAGGAGAAGAAAATCGACTTCTTCTTCTATGGCCAGTGCAACCAGGTTGTCAAAGGCGCGCCGGGCTGCTCCCCTGATCGTCTCTACCGGAGCGTCCTCTCGTATGGCCAGGTTTTTGAGCGGGCTGTCCAGGTGGATATCAGCGGCATGAAGAAAGGTGAACATGGGTTAGAATGCCTTGTAATAATATCTATTCAGGTCAAAAAGCCCGGCCTTGACAGGTTTGTCGCTGTTAAATCTCGCCTGGAACCAGTCGTAATGTTCCCAGTAATCATCGTCTGCCCGGTTGACGCTGTAGTTGCTTAATCGCTGCAGCTCCTCCTCGGTATCGGTCATATTTTTCAGCAGTTCAAGGAGATCGGGCAGTTCATCAACGGTGACATCGAAAAAGTAGTTTGGATAGGAGCCGATAAAGCCCTTGATTATGTCAATGCGATCCCTTGAGCTGTCGAGAACGTTTTGTTCACCAAAAAGATAGGTGACGTTGTTATGCCAGCGGTTGACCACCAGCGAGGCGACGACATCTTTTTCATCCGGCAGGCGGACCCGGAGATAGGCAAGGTTGGTGTTATAATCGTTAAACAAACGGACAAAGGAGGTGCCTGGTCTGGCAACTGCTCGCAATCCTTGGAGATAGTCGCTTTCATGTTCATATTTCCTGGGTAGCGGCGGGAACTCTTCACCGGCAGGAAAATAGTTGATCGGGTCAAATGCTATGTTCGTCTCCGGCAGTATGTGGTTGTTGACTACCTGCTCAATAAACTCTCTTTTGGTATTTGACTGATTAAAGTTGATGCCGGTGGGCATTTCTGTCTGAAAGGTATGAATATCCTTGTAGCTGATTCCTTTATACCAGGACTCGAGCATTGGTTTACGTTGCTGGGGCGGCATGAATTCAAGGAAGTAACTCTCTCCTTCAACCCGGAGGGTATCCATGTAGAGTCGAACCGCCAGCTGGTGACCCAAGGTGCCGTAGACATCGAAACCCGCAACCAGGGCATAATAGATACGTTCCATCAGGGGGTAGTCGATGACCCACATGGTTCGGGGCAGCTCGCCGAGAACACCTTTATGCACTGATGCACTGTCAAAGTGTCGATAGACGGTAAGCAGGGGGCTGTCGGTTGCTTTGTTTCCTTTCCATATCGCCTCATAGTCTAGGCCATTGAAATTGAGGGCGGCATAAAAGCCCTGTCTGGCCTTGAAAAACCGTTGGATGGCATCGTGGTATGGGTTTGCGAGGACTTTAAAGACCGGGAAACGGCTGCCCTGCTCAATGGGCATGACCAAGTCATCGTAGTGTGACCGCAAGAAGCCCGGGTAGCGGACGCTCAGGTCATGGTCCGGATCCATGAACATAACCCAGAAATGATCATGAATCACATTCAGGGCAACCTGACCTTTACAGACCGGCCCACGGATAAAGGTCATGACGATATAGTGTGCGTGGTCGAGCAGAAATTGATAGCGGGAGCGGGGTGGGATTTGCTCAAAGGCAACAAAGGGATTGGCGCTCAACTTAGAGTCATAGCCGACCCGATGGGGTTCATGCAACCAATCCGGTTCAATGAAAAGCTGATTGATGCGCTTATACTCGGCATCATCCAGGGTGAAGACCATATGGGTCTTGTGGACAATGGTTTGGTGTATTCGGCGAAATCGATAGTAAAAGCGTTCGGTTTCCGGATCATCATAGGGCCTGAGAGAAGCAATCAGGTCAATCGGTTCCCCTGGTGGTGTCCGCGATCGGATCAGTTCATAAAAGCTCTCCCCTGTGGCATCAAAAGTGATATGGGCCAGGAAGAGGTGTTCGTAGAGGTATCTGGCCGTGACGGCATGTTTGGCATCATCTTGATTGAAAAAAGTCTCCCAGTTTTTTATTGCAGCAAGATCCTTCTTTGCGGGCGATTCAAGCTCATCCTGTTGCTCCGGCCTGGGACCTTTTGCCCCCTGGACCAGCCAGCCGGCAATGCTTGCAAATTCTTCTTTTTTCAGGGGCGGAAAGCCAAAGGGCATGCCGCCGTTGGGGTGTTTCTTCAGGTAGCCGCCGAGTTCACTACCGTTTTCGGCACAGGTAAGGTCGTTGGCTTCGGGGAAATAATTGCCCGTACTTTTTGGGTTTTTTCTCTTGTGGTCGAGGAGTTCGAGCATGAGTGAGTTGTTAAAGCCATGTTCCGCATCACTTGCCGTGACACTGCTGAAGCCTTTCTCCCTCCACTCTTCTGTGGAGTGGGCATCGATGAACAGACGGGTCGGGTCCATGGTTGCCAATCTGGAAGAGTTGTATATTCGTTGTTTGCTGGCTCCACGGTCAAGGCCTTCATATGAGCTCAGTTTCAATTGGCAGGGAGAGTTGTAGCAGGAGTGGCAGACCACGCAGCGACTGTCCAGGACCGGTTTGACCTCAGTGAGGTAATCTATTTCTCTATCGGGAATTTCTATGGCAACAGGCGGCGGGGCTTTAGGGGCACAGGCGGCAATGGTCAACAATAACAGCGAGACAAGAACCAGTCGCATTGAAGGACTCCATTTGTTGTTAATCTTTAGGCTACCTTGAAAAATTGTATTTTCGCCCGATCTTTGCGTTATGCTCAAAATTTTATCCTCGGAATATCAGCCATATGCCTGTGGTAAAATTATTCGCATGCCTTAACCTCGAACGAGAATCCTAATTTTTCAAGGCACCCTGTAGGCAGCCAGCCGGAAAGAAGAACAATGGTGAAGTACTCGCAGTCGGTACCGCTTCCGGGTGTGCTTAACATCTCAGATACATAACAGAAAAGAGTATGAATTGATACGCTGGCGTTGGTTTTTCAATCGGATTTCCTGGCAACATCCTGTGGGATGGGATAAAGAGAGGGGAAATTGGTATTTCGATAATTTTTCTATGGAGAAGACGATGCATATTGAATGGGCATACTTACGCAAAGGATGAACCTCGTGTTCAAAAGCACAGGCCGTGTTTGATGAAAAAAGTATTGAGATCGGTGAGGCCGTTGAGGCCAGGAAACAGCAAATAGCAGATGACGATGCCTGGAGTCTGCTTTCGGCTGCTGAAACCATAGTGGTCGGCAGGGGAAAGAAAAGTATCGTATTTGACCCGAAAAAAGACAACAAGGAAGATATCCTCAAAGTCTGCCTTGGCCGGACCGGCAATCTACGGGCACCGACCTTGAAAATTGGCAAGGTATTGCTGGTCGGGTTCAATGAAGGCATGTATGCGGAGTATGTGGGTAACTAAATGAGCCCGTTGATTAATGGTATTTTCGCCCAATCCCGGCGTTATGCTGAAAAAATAATCTTGGGAATATCCTGCCTGTGGTTATTTTTTCAGTATGCCTTGACCTTGAACGAAAATCCTCATTAATCAACAGACTCATAAATGTTTTTGGATGTTGGTACATGAATTCCTTTGAGCAGCAGCTTTGCGACAAGCTGGAGCGAATCAGAAAGCAGGGGCTGAAACGAGAGGTCTTGCCACTGCAGTTGATCGAGCGGGCGAAGATTATTCATGATGATCGAACGTACCTGAATCTTGCCTCCAATGATTACCTTGGCCTGGCAACAAACAAAGAACTGGTTGCAAGGTTTTATGATGACTTAAGCGCAGACAACCTGCTGGAACGGTTTGGTCCCGGTTCCACCGCCTCGCGTTTGATGACCGGTAACCATCCGGTTAATACGGCGGTGGAAACGCAGTTGGCTGCTTTGTATGCTCCGCATCAGGCCCTGGTGTTTAACTCCGGCTATCATGCAAACATCGGGATACTGCCGGCACTGAGTGGCAAGGGAGATCTGATTCTTGCCGATAAGCTTTGTCATGCCAGCCTGATTGATGGTATGCGACTATCACGGGCAACCGTAAATCGTTATCCGCATCTGGATTATGACCGACTTGCCGGTTTGCTTGCCGAGAAACGGGAACAATATCGGCAGGTGTTCATTGTTACCGAATCCGTGTTCAGCATGGATGGTGATATGGCCGATCTTCGGCACCTGGTACGGTTAAAAGAGCAGTATCGGGCTGTGCTTTATGTCGATGAGGCCCATTCCGTAGGTCTGCGTGGCCGTAAGGGACTGGGGCTTGCTGAAGAGCAAGAGGTTGTTGATAGAATTGACCTGTTAGTCGGCACCTTTGGCAAGGCGTACGGTGGTCAGGGAGCCTTTGTTATCTGTTCATCGTTGCTCGTCGACTATCTGCTGAACACGGCCCGTTCGTTTATTTTTACCACCGGCCTACCGCCGATTTCTCTTGCCTGGCTCCTCTTTGTGATCCGACAGTTACCAAGCATGGAAGGACAACGGCAACATGTGCAGGCCCTTGCCGACTGGCTGCGAAAAGAACTCGCAGCTGCGGGGCTTGAGACCGGCGGGACAAGCAATATCATTCCGGTCATGATCGGTGATTCCGGGCAAGCGGTGCAGGTGGCACAACGATTACGGGAGCATGGTTTTTGGGTTGGTGCCGTTCGCCCGCCCACAGTCCCGGCAGGTTCGGCCCGTCTGCGATTATCAATCACCGCAGCCATGGAAAGAGATGACCTCGCCCCGCTTCCCGGCCTGATTGCCGAGGCGCTTTCGTAAACCTTCATGCAGGGGCAATGGCTTCAGAAGAAGAGCAACCGGCGTTGCATTCTGTTTATGGCCGGCTGGGGTATGGGCCCCGAGCCTTTTGTCTCCCTGGCCGGTAAAGGCTGCGATCTGTTTATCTGTTACGACTACAGAACGTTGACCTGGCCGGATATGGATTTGTTCTCCAGCTATGAACGTCTTGATCTTCTGGCCTGGTCCATGGGAGTCTGGGTTGCGGCATATCTTTTTGCCGGCAGGGAATCCTGCTTTACCCAAGCCATGGCTCTGGGGGGAACCCTGCAGCCGATAGATGACCGAAAGGGAATTCCTGTTACCGCTTTTGAAGAAACGATAAGAACGCTTGATGAAGAGCGTCTGCTGGCTTTTTATTTCTCCATGTTTGATGACCAGGCTCAGGTGGAAGCCTTTATGAACAATCGACCCCGGCGACCGGTGTCATCGGTTCGAGATGAACTGATAAACCTCAAGAGCAAGGTGCAACAGGCCGGAGCTGTCCAGGATATTTTCAACCGCAAGATTGTCACCCTGCGGGATCGTATATTCCCTGGCCGAAACCAATTGCGGGCCTGGGGCAAGCAGACCTGCGAACAAAAGAAGTGGTCCCATTTCCCCTTTTACGGGGAAGAGTTTTTGCAGGCGATATTACCGATTTCTGATGAACGTGGAGCACGTTAAGCTACAAATGACTGTATTTCAATGCCCCTCAGGTCCAGCTCCGACAAGGAAAGGGACCGGCAGGTGAAGGCAAAAAAAAACCAGGTACAGCTCCACTTCAGGCGGGCGGTGGATACCTATGCTAAGCAGGCCGTTGTCCAACATCGGGTAGCTGATCAATTACTTGCTCTGGTCCGTGATCATGCTCGCTCTGTGCCGGACTCCGTCTTGGAAATTGGTTGCTGTACTGGCATTTTGACCCGAAAACTGGTTGCCGCCTTTCCACAGATTGAGACCTTGCATCTCAATGACCTGGTGGAGCAGTTCGCTGATCATGTCCACTCGATTGAGCTAAACGGTACGCTGGAGTTTTTGGCAGGGGATATTGAGGAGCTTCCCCTTCCGCAACGGTATCGGTTGATTATATCTTCTTCGACCTTTCACTGGTTGTACCATCTGCCGGCTTTTTTTGAAAAATTACACCGGCATCTGCATCCTGATGGGTTGTTGGCCTGTACCATATATGGGCCGGAGAATCTGCAAGAGGTCAGGGCGTTGACCGGAAGAGGTCTTGATTACCACTCTCTTGAACAAGTGGTAGCCATGCTTGGTCGAGATTTTGAGGTGTTGACGGCAACCCAATCTCTGGAAACCCTATTCTTTGCAGAGCCTGAGGCTGTTCTGCAGCATCTCAGAGAGACCGGTGTCAATGCACTGGCTGAGCCAGCATGGACTAAAGGCTCTTTACGTCATTTTCTCGACCAGTATCAGCAGCGGTATCAGGTGGCGGAAGGGGTGCGCTTGAGCTATCATCCCATGTATCTGCTTGCTCGACCGTTTTAACGTGATATAGAGGCGATGCTGTTACCTTGAGACCTTGACCGAGCAATGATTTTGCTGATTACCATCAAAGCTCAACTATTAAGTAGAAATGCCAGTGCGGCCTTCGATGTAGAAGACTGAGTTTTTTTCACCAATCCGGGAGACAGATTGAATTTTTCTATTTATATTAATATGAAACAACGAGATAAAAAGGTGTTTGTGGTGAAAAATAAAATCAGTCCCCTCGCCAAGTAGGAACAGCTGAGCTTTGATGGTAATCACAATGATTTTTTACCATGTTCAAGGTGTGCAATCTTGCAACTCAATGATATTTTAACAGCATGAGTGGAAGTAAAAAAGAACGGCCATTGTTTATCTGCGGTCAGTGCGGATATGAAAGTAGAAAATGGTTGGGTCGTTGTCCCGATTGCGGGCAATGGGACAGCCTCTCTGAGCAGAAGCGGCCCATCAGCTCTTCCGCCCGTCGGAGTGTTGCCACGCCCCAGCCATTGGCTGGGTCAAGCGGCAGTGGTCAGGATCGGCTTGTTACCGGTATAGGCGAGCTTGATCGTGTTTTGGGTGGTGGTATTGTTCCCGGTGCCATGGTCCTCATCGGCGGTGATCCCGGTATCGGTAAATCCACCCTTATCTTGCAGTTACTGGCAGCCCTGGCCGACGGTCAACGCAAAGTGCTGTATGTGACTGGTGAAGAATCCGCCCGTCAAATTCGTATGCGGGCCGATCGTCTGCAGATAGATGACAACGGCATTTTTCTGGCCACGGAAAACTGTGTGGAATCTATCATTACCATGGCTGCCGATATGTCTCCGGCCCTGCTGGCCGTCGATTCCATTCAGACCATGTTTAGCGAAGAGGTCGGCTCCGCTCCCGGATCCGTCACCCAGGTTCGGGAGTCGACCGCCCGCCTGCTTGCTTTGGCCAAGTCAACCGAGCTGCCGGTGCTCCTTGTCGGTCATGTAACGAAAGACGGGGCAATAGCCGGACCGAGGGTTCTTGAGCATATGGTTGACGCGGTCCTCTATTTTGAGGGGGATCGCGGCCAGGTGTTTCGCATCCTCCGCACGGTCAAAAATCGCTTTGGCTCCACTAATGAGATCGGTGTTTTTGAGATGAAAGAGGCCGGATTGGCCGAGGTCGATAACCCCTCGGCCCTGTTTCTGGCCGAGCGGCCGGTCAATGTGCCCGGTTCGGTGGTGATGCCCAGTGTGGAGGGAACCCGTCCCATTCTCGTCGAGGTGCAAGCCCTGGTCAGCCCTTCAAGTCTCGGCACCGGCCGGAGAACGGCCATTGGAGCCGACCCTCAACGATTGGCCCTGTTGACGGCGGTCTTGGAGAAAAAACTCGGGGTTACCCTTTTTGATCATGATATTTTTCTCAATATAGCCGGTGGGATCCGTATCGATGAACCGGCCCTGGATCTCGGGGTGGTGGTGGCTCTGCTCTCAAGTCTGTTTGAAAAGGTTGTTGCCCCAACGACGGTGGTCTGCGGCGAGGTCGGTCTGGCTGGGGAAATCAGGGCTGTGGGGCAGATGGACATGCGGCTGCGTGAGGCCGACCGGCTTGGGTTCAAGACGTTTCTTATGCCTGAGTCCAGCCGCCGCCAGCTTGATTCCGTACCCAACGGTTCCATGGAGGTGATCGCTGTCCGTTCAGTCCAGGCCCTGGTAGAAGAGTTATTTCAGGGATAACCTGTTTGCCCGGAAAAAAATCCTTCTTGTCCTGTTGGCTGTCACTGTTTATGGTATACGAAACTTGTAAGTATATTTAAAGAGGAGCATTCATGGATTTTAAAACCCATTTTGAACAGAGTTGGACGCTGTTTGTCGCTCACCTGCCGGCGTTATTGATTTCCACACTTGTCCTGTTCGCGGTTTCCGTTATCTCTCTGGGTATCATGGCCCCGGTACTGATTGCAGGCTATATGCAATCCCTGCTGCTTGTAGTCAGAGATGACCGAAAACCGGAGGTCGGTGATCTGTTTGGCCAGATGCGGCTTTTTCTTCCCTTGCTGGCTTTTATGCTCCTTGCGGCTTTAGTGATCTCTGTAGGCTTTGCCATGCTGGTGTTGCCAGGGATTGCGGTCGTTATCGGCTTGAGTTTTTTCTGCATGTACATGCTGCCGTTGATGACCGACCAGGAGCTGGGACTTATCGAGGCCTTAAAAGAGAGCAGCAACATGGCCCTGCAGGCTCCAGTGGGCGAGCATGTTGCCGTTGTTGCTGTGTTTCTTGTTTTAAACTCCATTGGTAATTCTACCGGTATAGGCGTGTTGTTTACCCAGCCCTTTGCCACTTTATTTGTTCTCTCGGTCTATGAATTGAAACGAAGACGTATGCTGCCTCTACCTGAAGAGCATACTGAAAAGACCCCGCCCCCGCCTCCGGGTGCTTGAATTTCTCCGGACGGATTGAAAAGCAGGCCCTTAAAAAAAAGGAACCGGGTACAGGGAACCAGGATGTCGTCATCGGACCTGTATTGTTTTCATCTCTTGTGATCGAGCGTTGGATTATTATCTTTACCCTACGAACAATGTTTGCCATACAGCATCAAGGATAGCGTCATGAACTGTTTTACCCGGCTTCATCGCCATGAGTTTGACGGTGTGGCCGTCTATGTTGATCCCCAGCAACCGGACTGGTTCGTTCCTTCCAGCCGAACCGATGGCTTGCTCAAGTCTTTGCGAAGTGCAACGACAGTTGAAGAGGGGATGTATCGGTATTGCAGCGAATATCAAGTCGGTCAGGCTGAGGCAAAGCATCAATATCAACAACTCGACCGATTCCTCCAGCAACGGGCATCTTCTCAGCCCTACCAGGGAAGAAGCCAAAGTCTTCAGCTAGGCCCGCTGAAAGAACTCTGGTTTCACGTAACCGACACCTGTAACCTGGCCTGTCGCCATTGTTTGTTTGCTTCTTCTCCCGCACAACAGGCGGCCCTTGACCAGGAAATCCTGCGTTCCGCTATTGCCGAGGGCGCAGCGCTTGGTTGCCGTCTTTTTTATTTTACCGGCGGTGAGCCTTTTGTATACCCTGAGTTCACCAACATTCTGGCCCATGTTCTGGAGCAGGATGCCGCTGCCCATGCAGTGGTGCTGACGAACGGCCTGTTGCTGAAAGAACATACGGAACAGCTCGCCCGGCTTGACCTCAAGCGCTTGCATCTCCAGGTCAGCCTTGATGGGACTGAGAGCGTGCACGACAAGTTACGTGGAACCGGCAGCTTTGCCGGATTGAAGGAGAACCTTGCCGCAGTCGATAACAGTGATTTGAGCCTGACCATTTCCGTGGCTGTCAATCAAGCCAATGTGGCGCAGCTCCCTGATATTGCCCGTCAGGCTGCGTCCATGGGTGCAAGCGGGCTTCACCTCCTGTTCCATTTCATCCGTGGTAAAGGCGGGGGTGACCAATTTGTTGAGCCGGAGCAGTTATTGGCACCTATACTTGAAACAGCTGCCGTCTGTCGGGAGTTGGGGCTGGAGATAGATAATCTTGCCGGGCTGCAATCCCAGGTTTTTACCCTGCCCGGAACCCGGCATGACTTGAGCAACATGGGCTGGGAGTCCATGGCGGTCGGCCCGGATGGCAAGATATACCCTTCACCCGCACTGGTCCGAATCGAGGACCTTGCCTGCGGAGAGGTTACAGACGGCTTGGCTACGGTCTTTTGGGCGGAGTTTTGTCGGTCATGATCCATATCTTCCTTTGTATGAACAGTTGATGCTTGCCCTGATAGTTAAACAGGCGAAAAGCTATCCCGACCAGGGGCTGCTGCGCCTGCGCATGGGTGATGTTCGATACGACTGCCCACAGGAAGAGGGGAATGAGGTTGTGTTGACGCACTGTAACTGCGTTGTTTCCCTTTCAGGTAGAGATGGCCACAGTCCGGTTCGTGAGTTCTATGGGGCTGCCGCCCGAACTGCTAATCTCGACATTGTCAATCCTCAGGCACCTGCCGGCGAGCAGGATGGATTTATTCCGCTGCAGGCAAAGCAACGCTCCTATGGTTGCGGCAGCCCGGTCAAGGATGCACAGCCTCAAGGGGGGGAAACCCTGGTCGATTTGGGCTCCGGCAGCGGTGTCGAATGTTTTCTCGCCGCCCAAGAAGTCGGTTCCGCCGGACGGGTTATCGGCATTGATATGACCGATGATATGCTTGCCTTGGCGGAGTCTTCCAGCAAAGAGGTGGCGGCGGAACTGGGGTTTGACGCGGTTGAATTCCGCAAGGGTTTCCTGGAGGATATTCCAGTCGAGGATGAAAGCGTCGATGTGGTGATCTCAAACTGCGTTATTAATCTCAGCCCGGATAAGCGCAAAACCTATTTGGAGATTCTCCGGGTTCTTAAGCCGGGAGGCCGGATGGTTGTGGCGGACATTGTTACCGATGTACCTGTAAATGCCGCCGTTGGTCAATCTGCTCGCTGGCGGGGGGAATGTCTCGGTGGTGCGATGCAGCAGGATGATTTAGTGCAGATGCTTGAAGATAGCGGTTTTGTCGGCCTTCAACTGCATAAACGGTATCCCTATCGCCAGGTCTTGGGGAACCGTTTTTTCTCTCTCACCTACGAAGCCAGAAAGCCGCTGGAGAAGAAAGAAAGGGAAGAACAGATCCCTGTGGTTTATCGAGGCCCGCACCGGGCACTGCAGATGGAGAACGGAATCTTGCTTGAACGTGGTCACGTTGCCTCTGTGCCGATTACTGAGAGCAAAAGTTTGGGTGATTCGGTCTTTGTTTTTGATCCCGAGGGGAACATTACCAATGTCGAGCAGGAACCGTGTAGTTGCGGTGTCTCACCGGAAGAGGTTATAGCAACAAAAGAACGGAAACGGGCTGTCCCTATTCGTCGCCATAATCAAGATTGCATGGTCTGTGGAGAAGAGCTGGTCTACAGTAATGATGCCAGTGAGCGGGCCTGTCATTTTTGCGGCAAGGTGGAACGAAGCAATAGTGTCTGCAGGCGAGATCATTTTATCTGTGACGGTTGTCATCAAGAGGAGGCCATTGAAGTTGTCCGACATATCTGCCTGCAGAGCAGAGAGAAGGATATGCTGGCCCTGTTGGCCACCATCAGGAGTCATCCGGCGGTACCAATGCACGGGCCGGAACATCATGCTATGGTACCGGGAGTCATTTTGACCGCATGCCGTAATAGTGGCGGCCCTGTGGAAGATGAAGATATTCTGGCCGGAATCGACAGGGGGAGTAAGGTGCCTGGCGGAGCCTGTGGTTTTTGGGGAAGTTGCGGTGCGGCAATCGGTGCCGGTATAGCTGCCGCCATGATACTGGATGCAACACCGTTAACTCCATATCCGCGTCAAAGGGCCCAGTCCTTTACCGCAGCGATTTTGACCGCCATTGCAGAAATAGTCGGTGGTCGCTGTTGCCAGCGGGAAACCTGGCTCGCCCTGACCCGGACAGCTGCTTTGTCAAAAGAGTATTTCGGTATTTCCCTGCAGGCAGAAGACGTTCTTCACTGCAACCAGTATGATACCAACCGGGAATGTATCCGTAAACAGTGTCCGTTGTGGGAAAATAGGATGCAGGAGGCTGATTCTACTCTTATACCGATGACCATGGCAAGGTAAACAGATATTCCGGCGAAGAAAGATGAATACAACACGATTGTTTCGGATTGTAACGACGATGCTCGTAATAGCGGCAGCAGTATTGACTACAAATCCTCAAAATACATGCTTTTTTTCTACCGGTCTCGATCGGCTTGCATTCTCCTGTTCCAGCCCACAATGCGAGACAACCTGTTCGTTCCTCAAGGGAATAAAGAATGCCTGTACCGGCTTGATTGATCATGATGCCGCAGCACAGTGCCGATGTGAACAAAGAAGGGTGTTCAGGCATGATGGTAGCCTTGCTGTCCTCCCTTCCGATGTGCAGAATAAAATTATTACGAAGACGCAGGTAGTGCAGCAAGCCTTGCCTCTCCATAGGGAATATCAGCGCGCTGTACCAATTGAGCCTCTGTTATGGCAGTCTCGCTCTCCTGTCCTTGATGTGTTGCAGAGCATCGTGTTGTTGATTTGATACGGTTCGTTGCTCTTAACGGTGTGGTGGTAATGTAATATAAATAGTATTTATTTGGGTAATAAGATTCTGAATATTTTTAATAGTGAGAGTTATGAAAAAGGATAAATTTGAAGGATATGTGAAAAAAGAAACCATGTATATGGTGATCGGTGTTGCTTTGCTGGTCGGTTTCCTCAGCGGGGTGGTGTTCACTGTTTTTAAAGCGCCCGGAGGGGATAGTGCTTCATCTCCCCAGGTAAGTCAAAACCAGAGTGGGGGCCATGATCTGTCAGTGGCGGAAAAGCAGGTTGCCGACACCCCCAATGACCCGGAAGCCTGGACTCATCTTGGCAATGCGTATTTCGATTCCGATCAGCCGAAGAAGGCTATAAAAGCCTATACCAAATCCCTTGAACTGGCACCGGGGAACCCTAATGTCTTGACTGATCTTGGGGTGATGTACCGGCGAAGCGGCGAACCGGACAAAGCTCTTGCCTCCTTTGACAAAGCGATCGCCGCCTCTCCTACCCATGAACAGTCAAGGCTCAACAAAGGGGTCGTACTGATGTTTGACAAACAGGATCAGGCAGCGGCGTTTAAGGCCTGGGAAGAACTGCTTGCAATGAATCCCATGGTCAAGATTCCGAACGGGCAACTGCTCAAGGATTTTATGCAGGAGCTACAGAAAAACAGTCAGTAATGGAGTTCTTGTCGGGGCCGCTCTTGGCGGTCCCTGATTCCTTGTATTTATACTTTTGTGTTGTTGGGCCTGCCATTATATGGGGGACTTGATCCCAGAAAAGGGGCCCGGCGGGGATTGATTAGAAGGAGCCCCCATCCTTCTTTTGTGAGGCTTCCAGGAGAAAAATACCATAGGTGGCCCGCCAGTCAGGCAGCAGATGGACGACTTGGCCGAACCGCTCGTTTTTCTTGCTGTTCAGGGCAACTTCTTTAATGATGGTTGCATTGATTGTCCGGATAAATTTTTTGAAATCCTTGATGGAAATGACCCGGATATTGGGGGTGTTGTACCATTCATAGGGAAGGTGCTCGTTTTTCGGGGCAACCCCGTAACAGAGCAGTTGCATGCGGACCCGCCAGTGGCTGAAGTTGGGAAAGCTGACAATGATCTTGCTGCCGATATCGAGTAACCTCATGATCAGCTTGTCCGGCTCGTAAACCTGCTGCAGGGTTTGGCTGAGAATACAGTAATCAAAATGGTTGTGCGGATATTGAAGGACATCTTCATTAAAATTTTCGTGCAGGACGCTCAATCCCCGGCTGATGCAGATGGCAGCCTTTTTTTCATCCGCCTCGATCCCCACCCCTTGTACCTGCTTTTCCCTCTCTAAATAATATAATAGATCGCCTTGTCCGCAACCCAGGTCAAGCACTCGGCTCTGCGGGGCGACCCAGGAGGAAATCACCTGCAGGTCAGAGCGCATCGCCTTATCGTTATTGTCTACGGTCATGCGGTTTTCGCTCCATCGAGAAATCCACGGATGAGTGTTGTCAACCGCTTGTTCGGTAGTAAAAAAGCATCATGACCGCAGTCGGCATGGATTTCACAGAAGCTGACGTTACAACCGTTTCGCTTCAGCGCCTGTACAAGTTCTCTGGATTGATATGTCGGGTACAGCCAGTCGGAAGTAAAGGAGACAACAAGGAATTTTATGGGCGCCTTTTCCAGGCGGTTAATGGTTGCCTCTTTTTCATTATTGAGATCGAAATAATCGGACGCTTTGGTGATATAGAGCAGCGAGTTGGCATCGAACCTGCGGACGAATTTTGTTCCCTGATAATTGAGATAGCTTTCCACTTGAAAATCACTTTCAAACCGAAAGGACAGGTCTTCACGTTCCTGGAGTTTGCGACCGAATTTACGGTGCATGGCCTTGTCGGAAAGGTAGGTGATATGTCCGACCATTCGGGCCACTGCAAGACCGAGTTCAGGAGGGTCGTCATCCGGGTATTTTCCCTTTCTCCATTTTGGATCGGCCATAATGGCCTGTCGGGCCACCTCGTTAAAAGCTATACAGAGGGCTGAATGGCGCATGGTAGTTGCCAGGGGTATGGCGGTTCGAACCATCTCCGGGTAACTGACGCACCACTGCAAAACCTGCATGCCGCCGACTGAGCCTCCAATCACAGCATACAGACGACTGATGCCGAGATGATCGATCAGGCTTTTTTGTGCCCTGACCATATCACCAATGGTGACCATGGGAAAATCGAGGCCATAGGGTTTTCCGGTTTCAGGATTTGGAGAGCCTGGCCCGGTGGAGCCGCAGCAACTGCCGAGAATGTTTGAGCAGATGACAAAGTACTTGTCAGTGTCAATCCCCAGGCCCGGACCGACCATGGCCTCCCACCACCCTGGGCCATCGTCCCTGCCGCCTGTATGAGCATGGTTGGCCACGTGGGAGTTGCCGGAAAACGCGTGTAAAATGAGAATCGCGTTGGACCGGTCCGCGTTGAGGCTGCCATGGGTTTCATAGGCCAGGGTCACTGGGCCAAGGCTGCGTCCGCTGTCTAGTTGCAGCGGTTCACCGTTATCGGCAAAGGTGAAATATTGCCAAGGATCTGTTGTCATGGATGGTATTCCGGCTGTCGTTACTTATGGGCTGCCTGCAGGGCCTGGTCAAGGTCGGCAAGGATGTCATCAATATGTTCAATGCCGATGGACAGGCGGATCATGGATTCAGACAAACCGCTGCCAGCCAACTGCTCCGGACTGAGCTGTGAGTGGGTAGTGGATGCCGGGTGGATGGCCAGCGACTTGGCATCGCCCACATTTGCCAGGTGGGAGAAAAGCTCAAGTGCCTCGATAAAATCCTGCCCTTTTTTTCGCCCGCCTTTAACGCCAAAAGCCACCATGCCCCCGAAACCGTTTTTCAGGTATCGTTTTGCCACAGAGTTTGCATCAGTGAGGCCGGGGTAGGAGACCCAATCCACCCGGTCATGATCGGTAAGAAAGCGTGCCACCGCCAGTGCGTTTGCACAATGCCGCTCCATGCGCAGAGACAGTGTTTCGAGGCCCTGGAGAAAAAACCAGCAGGAATCAGGGCTGGTACAGGCACCAAGATTGCGAAGTGGAACCAGGCGCATGCGCAGCGCAAAGGCCACAGGGTTCAACGGCCCGAGATCATGGGCATAGCGTAATCCATGGTAGCTGGAGTCAGGTTCATTGTAGAGCTTGAATTTCGGGTCCGTCCAGTCAAAGGTGCCGCCATCGACAACAATGCCACCCAGGGCAACTCCATGGCCACCCATCCATTTTGTCAGCGAGTGGATTACAATGTCCGCGCCATGTTCAAGCGGTCTGAACAGGCAGGGCGGGGTAAAGGTCGAGTCGACAATCAGGGGGAGGTGATGGGCCTTAGCGACAGCACTGATTGCAGCTATATCGGTCATCTCAAGACCGGGGTTGCCAATGGTTTCACAGTAAAGCGCCTTGGTTTTATCGTTGATGGCCTTCTCAAAATTGGCCGGATCGCTGGGGTCGATCAGGTGAACCTTGATACCGAATTGCGGGAGGATGCTGTCAAACTGGGTATAGGTTCCACCGTAAAGGTTGTTGGCTGCAACCACCTCATCGCCGTGACTGCAGATATTGATGATGGCATAAAAGATAGCCGATGTACCGGAAGCCAGGGCCAGGGACGCCGCACCACCCTCCATGGCTGTGACTCGCTGTTCGAGGACGTCCTGGGTCGGATTCATCAGTCGTGAGTAGATGTTGCCCAGCTCTTTGAGGCTGAACAAGTTCGCGGCATGCTCCGTATTCTTAAACAGATAGGAACTGGTTCGATAGATCGGTACGGCACGAGAGAGTGTTGCCTCGTCCACTGTGTGTCCAGCGTGCAGGGCCAGGGTTTCCAAGTGTAAGTTAGCCATAGCTCAAATTATCTCCTTTGGAAAATTTCTGATGGTAAGCGCTTTGCTTATTATGCAGCGCTGCCACAACGTAGCACTTTTTTTATGGCTTGGGAACTCAAGAAATACAGACATAAGGTGATGGTGTTTCCAGTGCAATTTTCCGGGAAACCATACGTCGAGTCAAAAGGATGGGCGGTTCTTTTGTGGATCATTGTTGACCGCCCTGAAGAAAAGATACTGTGTGGGATCATTTTGCCGAAGTTCCCCGATTCTCTGCATACCTCGAGTCTTACGAACGCGACCAAGATACTTTAATCGAAAAGAATAATTATTTAAAGAGCCACCTGTCAAATTGCGGCCAGATAGTACTGGTGGTTTATTAGTGTTCGATGCCGCCTGGAATATATAGCCGCTGCCATTTATTCATTATGAAAAAAAAATGTGATTACCATCAAAGCTCAGCTGTTCCCACTTGGCGAGGGGACTGATTTTTTTTCTATACCGGGGACAGAATAATTTTCACCACAAAAATCTGTCTAACTCATTGTTTCATAATAATATAAATAGAGAATAGTTGATCTGTCTCCCGGATTGGTGAAAAAAAATCAGTCCCCTACATCGAAGGCCGCACTGGCATTGCTACTTAATAGCTGAGCTTTGATGTTAATCAGCAAAAATAATGTAACTTTTTCCTCCATGGTTCGTTGTTTAATCAATAATGATGAACTCGAAAAAATCCAGAACGGCATTTGCACTGTACGAACTTACAAGAACTTATAACCTTTCGGCCGTCGGTGGCGAGGCTTTTTACGACACCGACCATCATGCTGTTGTTCTGGAAGCGAAGAGAACAAGTCGGATTTGTATTTTGAGGAATGATCCCAAAGTTGAAAAGGCCGGCAATGAATACGATTACTGGAAGGAGGAAAACCATGAAAAAGGCATTTGTCTGTTCAATGTTTGCAGTCGTGAGCCTGTCGGCGGGCTCGCTCTTTGCTGCCCCCCTGTCGAATATGGAAAAACTTGGCAAGCATCTCTATCAAAATAAGGATCTTTCCCTGAACAGTACGCAATCGTGCGCAACCTGTCATCATCAAACGGCTGGTTTTGCCGATCCGAAAAACGTTCGCGATCCTTTCAATAGTTTTGTTTCTCTTGGAGATGACGGCTTTTCCAAGGGCGGTCGGAATGCGCCCTCCGCCGCTTACTGTGGTTTCAGCCCGATATTGCACCAGGCGGCGAGCGGTGAATGGTTCGGCGGTATGTTCTGGGACGGGCGGAAAACCGGTGAAAATCTTGGCGACCCACTGGCAGAGCAGGCCCAAGGACCGCCGTTGAATCCGGTTGAGATGAATATGCCGGATATGGA